>PUJZ01000042.1 GCA_003550345.1 Methanomassiliicoccaceae archaeon | reverse complement strand
CACGGTGCTCGCCCCGGGCGAGGAGCTGGTGATAGCCAGCGGCGAGCAGACCTTCCTCGATCCCGAGGGCAGGCAGTTCATGCTGATCTCGGAGATGGAGCGCTGGGGCAGCTTCATACTGGCCGACCGCGGCGACTGGGTGCACATAATCGATGGCGACGTCGTCCTGGACACCTTCGTTTACGGTGACGTCGACCGGCTCCTCCCCGGCTGGGAGGGCCCGCCCTTCCCCCGCATCGGACGCTGCGAGATGGCGGTGAGGCTCCCGGGGGAGGACACCGACTCCAAGGCGGACTGGGCGGTCAGCGTCCCGGGGAGGTCGGACCATCCAGAGCGGAGCTTCATGGCCGAGGTGCAGGGCTTCCTCTTCCCTGATGAGGGCTTCGAGGTGCTCATGAGGGAGCTCTCGGCGGCCCGCAGCAGCGTCCTGGTCTCGCTCTACTACCTCGACAACGGAAGCATCATGTCGCTGCTGTCGAAGCTGGCCGGCAGCGGCGTTGACGTGCATGTGCTCCTGGAGGGGGCTCCTGTCGGCGGCATCAGCGAACGCAGCGCCGCCCGCCTCATGGCCATGGCGGAGGAGGGCGTGGAGGTCCGCCTGATGCGCTCCGCCGACAGCTACAAGCGCTACGACTTCATGCACTCCAAGTACGCGGTGGTCGATGGGCGGACGCTGCTGATGACCAGCGAGAACTGGAGGACCTCCGCCTTCGAGGGCAACCGCGGATGGGGGGCGCTGGCGTCCAGCAGCGCGCTCGCCTCCCACATGGAGGGCCTGTTCCTCCATGATTACGACATCCAGCGCCATGACGTCCACTGCGTGCGCAGCTACTACTCGTACCTGGACCCCGCCCCTTTGCCGCCGCCAGTCCCAGTGGAATGCGGACCGCGGGAGACCGTGTACTCGCGGGTGACGGCGGTCACCGGCCCGGAGCAGGGGCGGGTCTGGCTGCAGCAGCTCTTCGATTCCGCCACTGAGAGGATATACTCGCAGCAGTTCTACTGCCAGCCCTCCTGGGCCTATGGCGACGGTGTGCTGCGTTGGATGCGGGACGCCGGGGCCCGCGGCGTCGACGCCCGCCTTCTCCTCGACTCCACCTTCATGGGCGACTCCCAGGGGAGGAACACGGAGGTGGCGGCGGCCTTCGATGCCTGGGAGGGCTGCAGCGCCCGCCTGTGGCAGGGGGAGAGGGGGTTCAACGTGCAGCACAACAAGGGCCTGGTGGTTGACGATGCGGCGGTCATCTCCACCTTCAACTGGGTGGACGCCTCCTTCGACAGGAACCGCGAGAACGCCCTGGTGATAGAGTCGGCGGAGGTCGCCTCCCTGTTCGCCGAGGCGTTCCTCCATGACTGGTCCCCCGACCCTTACCCTCCCACGGCGGTGCTGGACTGGGATGAGAGGATATATCGCGCGGGGGAGGGCGTCCTCCTCATGGCCAACCGCTCCCATGACAACGTCGGCGTCACCGGCCACTTCTGGGACCTGAACGGCGACGGCGAGGCGGACAGGGAGGGGTCGAGGGTGGTCCACAGCTTCCCGCCGGGGGTGTGGGAATGCACCCTCTGGGTCGTGGACGCGGAGGGCAACAGCGACCGCGTTCACTTCACGGTGACGGTGGAGGAGGCGAGCGCCGCCGGCGTCTCCGCCTACCTGCCGCTGGCAGGGCTGAGCGCCGCCCTGTTGGCATGGAGGGCGGCCCTGCTGCGGCGCCGGAGGGCCGCTCAGACCTCGATGTAGATGTCGCCGTCCTCCATGGACGCCTCATATCTCCGCAGGTCGTCGGCCTTCCCGATCAGCGGTATGCCCACCTGTTTGGTGAGCTCTCCGGTCCTGAGGTCGTACCTCGCCCCGTGCACCGGGCATCTCACCGAACCTTCGACGACCTTCCCCATGCGCAGGGGCCCGCCCCAATGGGTGCACTTGCCGTCGAGGACGCTGATGGCGCCGTCGACCTTGGTCACCAGGTACTGCTTCCCGCCTGCCTTCACGCCTACGAAGCCCCCCTCGGGGACCTCCTCCTCTCTCATCAGTTTCAGCCTGGTCATGATATCGCGTTCAAGTCCTGTCGTTGCAGGCATAAAAACGGTTCGGCCGCGACAAAGGATTAATCGCCAGGAAGGCGTTGCCGGGACGATGATGGTGCGCGAGTTCCGCCCCAGCGACCTGGAGCAGGTCTTCGAGCTGGCATGTGCCTCCTTCGATGAGGACTACCGCCCTGACGCCTTCCTCTACTTCCACGGGCAATGGCCCCAGGGCCAGCTGGTCATGGTCGGCCCCGAGGGCGGCCTCGGCGGATTCATCTTCGGGATAAGGACCAACGACGGCCAGGCGAGGATAATGCTGGTGGCGCTGAGGCCGGAGCTGAGGGGCGGCGGCCTGGGCGAGATGCTGATAAGGGAGTTCGAAGGCCGGGCCCGGGCATCGGGGTGCGCCCGGGTCTGCCTGGAGCTGAGGTCGTCCAAGAAGAGGCTGATGTCCTTCTATCAGAGGCTGGGCTTCATCGCGGTGGGGGTGCTGCAAAGGTACTACAGCGACGGCGAGGACGGCCTGTTGATGGAGAAGCCCCTTCAGTGGAACATCTGATCGCCGATGTGCTGGTTCTGCAGGTAGTAGGGCGACTTCTCCTTCTGCGAGTCGGAGACGTCCTTGGAGAGGCCCTTCATGTACGATCCGTAGCGGTCGCGTATCTGCTCCTCCACGGTGCGGGCGCGGCGCAGCGCCGATTCGAGGTGCTCCGGCTCGATTAGCTCCGCGCCGTCCTTCACCGCCTGGTCGCCGGCGGCGCGGACCAGCCCGCCCATCTCCCTCAGGCGCAGGGTGAGGGCGTTGCTGTGCTCGTCCCAGTCGCGGGCCCGTCGGCGGCCCTCCCTCACCAGGCCATGCACCGTCTCCATGCTCGCGTGCGGTATCCTGCCGTCCATCTCCACCTCCTGGGCGATGAACTGCAGGTACTTGGCGCGGTTGGCGGGGGTGTCGGGCATGGAGGTGTCCATGAGCAGCTCGTAGCCGCCCCCGGCTATCCTCGAGCGCAGAGGCGAGAGGATGTTCTCCAGGTCCTGGATGTTGCAGGCCGCCACCAGTATGAAGTCGCAGGGCACGGAGTCCACCCGCACCGATGCCCCGGCGCTCTGGGGGTTGTGCCCGGTGATGGGGAACTGCTTCTCCTGCATCGCTGACAGGATGTAGCGCTGCGTCTGCCCCAGATGGGAAATCTCATCGATGAATAGCACCCCTTCGTGGGCCTCGTGGATGGCCCCGGGCACCACCCTCTCGTAGGGGGGCGTGCCCAGTCCCTGGTGCCCGCCGTAGGGGTCGTGCCTGACGTCGCCCAGCAGCTCGGTCTCCGAGGCCCCGGTGGCGAGCACGAAAGGATTCCTGCTCAACGGGACGATGACCTTGCGGTTGGAGGTCTTCTCCAGCTCGCGGCGCTTCTCCAGCGACGCCTGGTCGAGGACGCGTATCTTGTCCCCGGCGCGCTCGAAGACCACCACCTCCTCCTTGCCCCGCTTGATGCGGGTGGTGGTGACCTTCTCCTTGCCCACCGGGGCCTGCGGCAGCGCGCTCATGGCCGATTCCAGCATTCCGCCCAGAAGGTCGCCGAAGGGGTTCTCGCGGCGGTCGAGGTCCAGCTTGGAGCCGCCGCATCCGGGGCAGGTGCGCTCGCTGGGGGGCGAGACGGCGCTGCAGGAGCGGCATCGGTAGCCGAGGCGCTGCGCCACGTTCGGCGGGGCGTCCTCGACGTCGATGAGCTCGCCGGCGGCGGAGGCCCTCCTGGCCCTCTCCTCCTCCACCTCGCCCTCGGCGCGGACCTCCAGCATGGGGCGCTCGTGGTTCTCGGGGTTGTGCACCACCCGCAGCTCTTGCCGCGGCGCCGGCAGATGCAGCGCCAGCGCCTGGGCGATCATCGACTTCCCGGTGCCGGGAGGGCCGACGAGCAGCAGATGGCGCCGCTGCCTGGCGGCGAGGCGGGCGAGGTCGATGGCCTCGTCCTGCCCTATGACCCTGCCCAAGGGGTCGGACGGTATGCTGACCTCAGCGGTGCTCGCGAGCTCGCTGACGCGCTCCCATCCGGTGGTGGCCTCCTCGTCCATCAGATCAGGTCTTCCTTGGTCCATATCTCGATGCCGCTGGGCTGCTTGGTGACGCTGCCCATCTTGGCGCCCACGACCACGGGTATGTTCTTCTCGGCGACGATGTCGAGTATGCGCTGCGATATCACGCCGTCGAAGACGATCGCGTCCAGCTGCTCCTCGGTGCTCTTGAGGGTGTCCACCAGCTCCTTGACGGTGGTCTCGTGCTTCACCTCGCCGCCGACGATGAGCTTGGCGTTGTGGCTGGTGCTCATCTCCTTGAGCATGTCGCGGAAGGCGATCTGCTGCTCGTTGAGGCTCTTCTCCGCCTTGGCGGGGCGCTCCTCGCGCTTCTCCCGCGGCTCCTTCTTCTTGTAGCGCTCGGCGGCCTCGGTGTCGAAGCGGCTCTCCTTGCGCTTGCGGTCGTCCTTGCCGTTCCTCTCCTCCTTGCCGTTGGACTCCTTCTCCTCCCGCGCCTTGCGGGCGGGCTTCTCCTCTTCGGCGCGCTCCTCGCGCTTCTTGCCGTTGGCTTCGGAGAGGCCGTACATCTCGATGTACTGCTCGGCGGGCATCTTGTTGCGCAGCGATTTGGTTATCTGCTTCTGGGTGAGCTCCTCGACCTCCAGCGGCCGGGGGGCGCGGGCGACGAAGTCTATCTCCGCCACCTGGAACAGCTCGCGGAGTATGAGCTCGCCGCCGCGGTCGCCGTCCACGAACGCGGTGATGATGCGCTCCTTGGACAGGTCCATCACCGTCTTGGGGATGTTGGTGCCCTCCACGGCGATGGCGTTCTTGATGCCCGAGCGCAGGAGGTTGAGGACGTCGGAACGTCCCTCCACCACGATTATGGCGTCGGAATCCTTGACGTTGGGCCCCGCGGGCAGGCGCTCCTTGCCGAAGTGGATTATCTCCTCCATCTGCACGCTCTGCCGCACGCTGTCGGTGAGGTCTACGCCGCTCTGGTTGGACTGCATGACCAGCTCGTTGAGCAGCTCCTTGGCGCGGTCGATTATCTTCTCGCGCTTGATTATGCGCACGTCCTCGATGGAGAGGATCTTGATCCCCGCCTTGCAGGGGCCGACGCGGTCGATGGTCTCCAACGCCGAGGCGAGTATGACGGTCTCCACCTGATCCAGGCTGGAGGGTATGTGCACAATGCCTTCGGACTTGCCGCCCTTCGAGGATATCTCCACCTCGATGCGGCCTATGCGGCCGGACTTCTGCAGATCGCGCAGGTCCAGTTCGTCACCGAGCAGCCCTTCGGTCTGGCCGAAGATGGCGCCCACCACATCAGGCTTCTCGACGATGCCGTCGGCGTTGATGCGGGCCTTTACCATGTATTTAGTAGTACTGGGATCGATGTTCATCGCGTACACCTTCCTGGTGCCGGGACAGTGCCATCTTCGATCCACCAATTGCTGGCTAACGGGGGCGGCCTGCCCCTCGTCCAGGCAAGATGCGTCTGCACCGCGGGGCCGCCGCGGCCGCCGCAGGTCATCCAGTTCTCAACATATCCGATGTTCAGATGATAGTGATCTTTGATTAGTGAATCGGGTCTGTCACTCCCGTTGGTATGCCGATTGTGGATTTCGGTTATATAACTTTTGTTG
>PUJZ01000095.1 GCA_003550345.1 Methanomassiliicoccaceae archaeon | reverse complement strand
GCCCTGGTGGAGGCCGCCCTCCCGCTGGGGGTGCTGATGTTCATCTCCCTCAAGAACAACTACAACCTCGCCTTCAAGGACATAGACCATCGCCAGTTCGTCGATCCAGCCACCCTCGCCACCGACCTTCGCCGCATGGTGAGGCACGTCTGCAGCTCATCGGACCACCGCAGCTCCGACAAGGGGTCGATAATGCCGGTCCTGGAGAAGGAGATGGCGAGAGGCCACGACCCCTGGGTGACCTGCCGCGGCCACGACATGGTGAGCATACTGCTTCTGGCCCTGCAGGAGACCTTCGGGCTCTACAACGCCAGGAACATGGGGCAGGGGATGCTCTCCGGCACCCTGAGGCTGGGCTACGGGCTGGACGACTTCAGCTCCACCGAGCTCTACCGCGGCCTCAAGGAATGGGGAGAATCGCTGGGGCTGCGTATCTGGCAATGATCAGTCGAAGTCCTCCAGGTCTATCTCCCCGTCCTTCTCCATGAGCTT
Organism: Methanomassiliicoccaceae archaeon; assembly: GCA_003550345.1. Classification (GTDB taxonomy): domain Archaea; phylum Thermoplasmatota; class Thermoplasmata; order Methanomassiliicoccales; family Methanomethylophilaceae; genus PWHV01. Next base: position 5,336 of record PUJZ01000095.1, on the reverse strand, counting down.
GCGGACACGGCGGTCATAGGCCTCCAGGCGCTCGCGGCAGAGGTCGCGGAGAACAACCGCCCTCTCATAGATCTCCAGGCTCTCTTCGAGTCCCAGGTCGCCTTCGTCAAGTCTCTGCACCAGGCCCTCGAGCTCGGCCATGGCCTCCTCGAAGCTCAATTCCTTCTTCTCCTCTTCCATCAGTACTCCTCCTTCTCCTTGACCACGGCCCTCAATGAGCCGTCGTGCATCCTCACCGTCACGGTGTCATCCAAACCCACGCAGCGCACCGAGGGGATGGGCCTCCCCTCCTGGTCCATCAGCATGCCGTAGCCGCGGTCCAGGACCCGGAGGGGGTCGAGGGCGCCCATCCTGCCCTCCAAGGAATCCAGCGCCGAACGCCGCTCGCGCAGCCGGAGGGCGGCGGCGGCATCGGCCCTCCGGGCCAGCTCGTCCCTCCGCAGACGGGCGCTCTCCACTTCGTCGGCGGCGTGCAGCGGCGACAGCCGGTACTCCCAGCGGTCGAGGCGGGAGGCGGCCCGTTCGGAGCGCGCGGCCGCCGCCCGGGCGGCGTTGGCGCTGAGCTCGTCCGTCCTCTGCATCAGCTGGGCGAGCCTCTCGGCGGCCCGGCGGGGGGCCAGCCTCTGGTCCAACGAGCGGAAGTCGCGGGAGCAGTCCTTGAGCCTGCGGGCCAGGGCCCGGTCCGCATGCAGCGAGACCTGCATGAGATGGCGCAGTTCGAGGTTGAGGTCCGGCAGGGCCATCTCCGCCGCCGCCGACGGCGTCTCCGCCCTCCGGTCGGCCACGAAATCAGATATGGAGTAGTCGGTCTCGTGGCCCACCGCCGATATCACCGGCACGGAGCAGGCGTACACCGCCCGCGCAACCGACTCCTCGTTGAAAGGCCACAGGTCCTCCAGCGACCCTCCGCCACGGCCGATTATCATCACGTCGACGCCCAGCTCCTCCAGCAGCCCCATGGCCTTCACTATCGACTGCGCCGCCCTGTCCCCCTGCACCTGGGCGGGGGCGAGGAATATCTCGCAGGGATAGCGTCTCGACGCGACGTTTATGATGTCCCTTATCACCGAGCCTGTGGGGGAGGTGACCACCCCCACCCGGTCCGGGTAACGGGGCAGGGGGCGCTTACGCGACTCGTCGAACAGGCCCTCGCCGCGCAAACGCTCCTTCAGCTCCTGGAAGCGGGCATGGAGGTCGCCAACGCCCTCCGCCCTCAGGTCCGAGACGTTGAACTGGTAGCTGCCCCGGGGGAGGTAGAGGTCGGCATGACCGAAGACCAGCACCTTCTCCTTGTCCTCCGGCGCCTTCCTGAGGCGCGAGGCGGCGCCGCGGAACAGGGTGCAGTTGAGCTCGCTCCCCTCGTCCTTGAGGGTGAAATAGTAATGGCCGGCGGCCGAGCGTTTCAGGTTCGATATCTCGCCGCCAACCCATATGTCGCGGAGGCCCTCGCTCTCCACCAGAAGTATTCTGGCTGCGGTGTTGAACTCCGTCACGGTGACCGGGTCGCTGAGGGACTTGCCCTTGCGCTCGTCAGGCATCCTCCCCGGTTAGGCCATGGGCGCTGATAAAGGCTCCGTATCAAACTTTTATACCCCCGTTGCGATTGCAAGGCGATGAACGAGGACGCCTTCCATCCCGATCTGCCTGAGAGCAGCAGGGCGCGGGCGAGGAGACTTCTCAGCAGCGAGTTCGTCCGCACCATGGGCATCGAGCTGCTGGATCTGAGCACGGAAAGCGCCCGCGTGACTATGGCGATGGAGGGGAAGAGGAACAGCATCGACACCGGCCACGGCGGGGCCATCTTCACCCTCGCTGACGAGGCCTTCGCCCTCGCCTCCAATCTCGGCGAGGACGTGTGGGTGGCGCTCAGCTGCACCATCGCCTACCACCGCCCCGTCACCGGGGAGAGGATAACGGCGAGCTCCAGGAGGGTGAGCTCCACCCGCAACCACGCCCTCTACGAGGTCCTGGTGCACGACGATGGGCGGCACGTCGCCACCTTCCAGGGGATGGCGGTCAGGCTGGAAGGCGTCAGGCCGGGGAAGTCATGAGCCGCCGTTGCCGCCACTGCGGCGCCGATCTGCCTCCCGACAGCATCAACTGCCCCAGCTGCTACCAGGAGGCCCCTAGGGTGGAATCCAGCGCCCCGCGGCCCAAGGATCCCCGCGTCGCCCTGGCGCTGGCGTTGCTCCCCGCGCTCCTGGGGCTTTGGGGGCTCGGCCATGTTTACATGGGCTTCAAGGAGCGGGGCCTCTACTACCTGGGCATAGGGATCGCACTGACCGTGGCCCTCTTCGCCCTGGCCTACGGATGGTTCCTGGTGATAACCATCGTGTGCCTGGTCTTCGTGGCCATAGTGTGGCTGGGGCTCTTCGCGCTTCAGGCCTTCGAGGTATGGATACTCACCCAGGGAGGGCAGCTGCCGCATCACCCCTACCGGCGCTCATATTGACGGCGGCGGGAGGATGCCGAAATGCTCCTTCAGCTGCGGCCTGGTGAGGTAACCGATCACTATGACCAAGAGGACGATGCGTACCAGTCCCTCCGGGAAGAAGAGGGCGGCATTGATCATCGTCACCACGCAGACGGCGATGACGAAGAACCAGGAATAGCGCAGGCCAATGAAGGTCGCCAGGGCGCTGAGCATGACGAAGATGCCAACCACGGCGCTGAAGATGCCCAGGGCCTGCGGGTCGATGTCGCCGAGGGCGCTCCCCTCCTGTATCGCCAGGTAGCCCTGATAGATGCTCAGGAACCCTATGACCAGCAGCAGCGTTCCCACCAAGGTTACGGTTATCGGCCTCTCTTCCACGGAATATGATTGATGGATGGGGAAGAAAAAGGTTTGCCCCCCTTTACCAAAGGCTGAATTCAGCTCAGATGCCGAAGAAGGCCTTGACGTTGGGGCGGAAGAGGTAGTACAGTATGACGGCGTAGATCACCAAGGGCACGACGAAGGGCAGCAGGGCTGCCATGACGATACCGCCGATGGTGAACAACAGGCCTATGGCGTTGAATATGACGCCCAGGTACCACATTATGGCCCATCCCCGGAGGAAGCCCCATCCGATTATGAGGTTGATGAGTCCGAAGATCAGCACAACGGCGCCGATGATGGTCAGCACCGTCCCCTCCATTGCGGCCAGGTCAGCCAGCTCGGCGGCCATGCCGAAGGCGATGAGGGCGCCGATGAAGGTGAAGACCAGGCCCAGCAGAAGGTAGATCAATCCTATCAGGGTTATCAGAAGCGGTCTGTCAGCCATAATATAGGATTTTTTTTCAAGATATATAAATGCCATGGGCCGCCGGGCGGCCCTATGGCATCAGACCTTGAAGAAGCGTTTCACCTGGGGGCGGAACAGGTAGTAGACGATCACCCCGTAGATGACCAGCCCTATCAAGCCCTCGGGGAATGACACCAGAGAGGCCAGCAGACCCAGCACGGAGAATATCACCGCCAGGTACCACATCACGGTCCAGCCTTGCAGCAGCCCGTAACCGATGATGAGCGATATCAGGCCCAGCACCGCCAGGAGCGCTCCCGCGGCCAGTCCGGCAGGCAGGCTTGCGGGCATGAAGATGGCCGCGCCCAGGAGCGCCGCCCCGATGCCGCTGAGGAACATCAGTAAGCCCATTATCATGTACAGAGCGCCCAGTATCGTTATGAGCAGGGGCCTTTTTGCCATGGTATGAAATTCCGCTTACTGATATTTAACAGGGACGTGCCGGTTATCAGGCCGTCGTCATGGGCGGGGGGAGCGCCGGGAGGCCATAGAATTGACGGGGCGTGGTCATGAGCCGCTCTCAGCGGCGGCCGGCTCAATAGAGTCCCCGGTCATGGAGCTCGAGCAGCAGGGCCGAGGCCATCGCGGCGTCGCCGTAGGCCCCTTTGGACCCTCCGGCGCCCACCGGGTCGTCGGGCAGCACGTTGCGATAGGTCTCACGTAGCAGCTCTGGATCCCCTACCCGCGATGGCGGGAAGCGGTAAACGAAGCTGCTGCGGGCGGATATGGCCGTGGACACCTCGGTCTCCTTGGCGAGGTCCCAGGGCTCGTTCATGAGGTAGCCCATGAAATCGGTCTTCACATCGAAGCTGGTGACGACCTTGTCCTGGAGAACGTCCCTCAGCTCGGAGGCGACCTCATCCTCGTCCCTGCCCATCTCCACCTGGGCAGGGGTTATCCCGTAGGCATCCTGCACATGGGCCCGCACCTCGTCCGGCCAGGCCGCGGTCTCCTGGTGCACGACCGACTCATAGACGGACTCCATCATGTTCTGGGAGAGGTCGACCTTGAAGACGGCCACCTCCACCACGTGGTCGTGGGGGAAGCCCCTCTCCCCGGTCTTCGATATCGCCAGGACATGTATCTCATCGAGCATCGCCGTTGCTGTCGCTCCCCGCGAATAAATAGTTTTTCATCCCTCCCGTGGCAATCGTTTTTAGCCTCTAGATTATTGACGCTGACGTGGGGCCGCTTGGGGAGGTCTTCGGCCAGGGGCCGCATGGAGAATGAGCGTATGAGGAGGGCCAAGTCCATAGAGGACATCTACCGCGAGTCGGCGGGGTCTCAATTGCTGATCAGCAACCAGCCCCCGCTGGCCACCGCATTGAACCGTCTGGCGGACCGGCCGATGCTGGGCCGCTTCGCCGTCACCCCCCGCGACCTGGCGCGGAGGATGGCCATGAGCACCCTGGGCGAGGAGACCTGGTCCGATGCCAGGATCATCGCCGAGATCGCGGAGGCCACCGGTCTGGAGCTCCGCTACGTCCACGGAGAGATCGAGAATCTGCGCGACATAAGGCGCCACACCGCCCAGGTGGAGGCCCACCTCGACTCCCGCGACGCCGAGCTGGTGTGGAAGCATTACCGCCGCCTCCCCAGCGTGGAGAGGGCGATGGAGCGATTCCCCCTCGACTTCTTCGAGGGCATAGACGTCGCCGTCGTGGCCCTCGACCTCTTCGACGAGCTGGACAAGCATGTGCTCCCCCCGCCGGGGGGATTCCGGGAGATCAGCCCCTGGAAGGAGGGCCGCTACGCGCTGGAGGAGGTCCTAGACCTCGGCAACGAGAGGCTGATCGGCAGGCACGTCGCCGACCTCGTGGACGAAGGGAACATGAACAGCGTCGCCGTCGTTCTGGACCTGGAGGGGTCCATCGACGAGGCGGTTCGCAGCTCCCTCTACCGCAAGGGCATACCGTTCCAGACCCAGAGGCAGATGCGCGACCTGCCGGGAGTTAGGGACGCGCTGCGGTTCGCCGACTTCTGCCTGGGCCTGGGGACGGCGCGCATGGGCGACCTGAAGCGCCTGGTGCGCAGCATGGACCTCGAAGGCCT
>PUJZ01000046.1 GCA_003550345.1 Methanomassiliicoccaceae archaeon | reverse complement strand
CTACTCCGAGTCGCAGCTCCTGGAGGGGAGGCCCGAGCCCGTCCTGGAGATATACGACGAGCTGCGCCGCCGCATCCTGGAGATAGACGACGGCATACAGGTGGTGCCGATGAAGCACCACGTCTCCTTCAAGGGGAGCAGCCCCTTCGTCGACATGCAGGTGCAGAAGACGCAGATAAAGGTCTGGCTCAACCTCAGCATCGGCGAGCTCGACGATCCGCGGGAGATCGCCCGCGACGTCTCCGATGTGAAGCACTGGGGGAGCGGCGAGTACGAGGTGGTGGTGAAGTCCGGCGAGGACATGGACTACCTCCTCATGCTGATCAAGCAGTCCTACCGCCGCAACAACCTCTGACCCGCGCTCAATCGCTGTAGCGCCATCTCCCGGCGGGTACGCGCATCTCGAACCTCGCCCCTTCGCCCGGCGTTCCGCGCTCGGCGATGCCTATGCCGCTGATCTCCAGTATCTCCTTTATGAGGAAGAGGCCGAGGCCGGTGTTCTTCCCCACCCCGCGCTCGAATATCCGCTCCTTCTCCGATTCGGGGACGCCCTGGCCGTCGTCCTGCCACACGATGAGCAGGTCGTCGCCGTCTAGACGATTAGACACGTCCACCCTGCTGGCGCCGCCGGAGTGGCGCAGCGTGTTGTCGTAGAGGTTGTAGAACACCTTGTCTAATAGAGGGTCGGCCAGCACCTCGACCCCTGCGCAGCCGTCATGGACCTGCGGGCCGGGGTCCATCGCGGCCAGTATCCCTGACAGGGAGGCCCACCTCTCGCCCTCGGTGCCCAGCATCTCGTACTTCTTGCCGAAGTCGATGAGCTCGGCGATGATGTCCGCCGCGACGTCCATCCTCTCCATGTAGCGGCGGAGCTTGGCGTCCTCTGCCATCGGCTCCGCCAGCTCCAGGTAGCCCTGCAGCACGGTCAGTTGGTTGAGGGCGTCGTGCCTGGTGACGCTGGAGAGGATCTTCAGCTTGTGGTTGGCCATCGCCAGGCGCTCCTCGGCCCTACGCCTCTCCTCCACCTCGTCCTTGAGGCTGCGGTTAAGCTCCTCGAGCTCGGCCCGCCTCTCCTCCAACTGGCGGCGGTTCTCCTCCAGCGCCGCCGTCATCTTGTTGAAGGACTCCGAGAACTCGTCGAGGAAATCGATCCGCTGCGTCAGGTCGCCGGAGGCTATCTGCTTCGCCTGCCAGGTCAGATGCAGGAGGTTGGATTGCAGGTTGTTCAGCAGCCCGAAGGTGTAGCCCCGCGACCCGATGCTTTCGCTCAGCCTGCCGGCGCTGAGCTCGCGCAGACTGCGCTGCGCCTCTTTCAGCTGGTCCCTCAGCTTCTCATAGCGCTCATGCACTTCCGGGTCGCTTATCGCCTCGTCCGCGCCCGGCCTCCCCTTGAGAAGCACGCTCTCCAGGTTGTCGAGCGCCTTCAGCGCGTCCTCCCGCCCTGATTCCTCCATGTTTGCGCCCCCGCTCATACGCGTTCAACGGCGAAGCGGCAGGTGCGGTCGCCGGTGCACCAGCAGTCCACCTCCTTCACATCGTACTCCTCGCCGGTGAAGGCCTCCATCAGACCGGCGATGAACCCCTCGTCATAGGTGCACACCGTGTGGTCGATGTCCGGGAGGCCGGAGCAGTCCGCGTCCTCGAACACGGAGAACACGAAGGACCCCATGTCAGGCTCCGACCTCTCCACCCGGAATATGCCGATCCCCAGCTCCTTGAGGGCGTTCTGCACCGCGGACACGAACTGGGAGAGGTCATCGCATCCCTTTATCACGTTCTCGAAGAGCTTCATGCCCGCCAGCTTCCCCGAGTCGAAGAAGACCCTGTCCGCGCCCTCGGTCCCGAGCCGCTGCTCGAGGACGTCACGCATGGAGTACTGCATCAGCCTGTAGACCTCGAGGCCGACGCTCGGCCCCAGGTTGGGCCTTCCCAGCTCGAGGTCGCCCAGAAGGTCCCAGCTGAACTCGTATCTACGCTCCTCGCTGCCCATGGAGGTGTATGGGCGTCCTGGTAATATATTTCCCCCGGCTAGCGCCGCTGCTCAGTGCGAGGCGGCGATGGAGATCAGCCCGCGCGCCCATCCCGGGTCGGCCAGCGCATGGCGGTGCATGTATGTGCCGATTGAGCCGCCGCGGACCATCCCGTCACGGCCACCGTCTATGCCCGAGCCTCGGAGCAGCTCGTAGGCGAAGGGCGTCTCCTTGCGCAGGCGCAGCACTGAGTAATGGAACTCATGGGCCCTGAAACGGGAACCGTCCCTGACCGCCAACGCATCGACGTAGGAGGGCCCCTGCCTCTGCGCGGTCATCGCCGCGTCGGCGGGGAACACGCCGGCCATGCGGTGCCTCCCTCCCTCCATGTCCTCCATCCCCTCGCAGAGGGCCATCATGCCGCCGCATTCGCCGTACACCGCCGCCCCCTCCTCGGCGGCGTTGCGCAGGCCGTCCAACACGTCGCGGTTCTCCGCCAATCGGCGGGCGTGCAGCTCCGGATAGCCGCCGCCGAGGTAATGGATGTCCGCGTCGGGAAGCATGTCGCCGGCGAGGGGGCTGTAGCGCACGACCCTGACGCCAGCGGCCTCCAGGGCCTCGATGTTCTCCTCGTAGTAGAAGCAGAAGGCGCGGTCGAGGGGAACGGCCGCCGTCATGCCCTCGCCTCTTCTTTCCGGGGAAGGGGGGGCATCGGGCGGTCCGAGCGGCTCGGCGGAGGAGGCGATCTCCCTCAAGCGGTCGATGTCCACGTCCTCCACCAGCGTCTCCAGGCTATGGCGCAGCCCGCCGAGGGCGTCGCCGTCATGGAGGGTGTGCAGCCCCAGATGACGTTGCGGCAGGCTCTCCTCGGACCTCCGGACCGTCCCCAGCACCTCCACGCCGCTGTAGTGGCCTATGGCATCCAGCAGCTTGCGGCGGTGGCCCTCGCCGGAGACGTTGTTCAGTATCACCCCGGCGATCTCCAGCTCCGGGTCGAAGGAACGGAAGCCGTTCACCAGCGCGGCGGCGCTGCGGGTGAGGGAGCGGGCGTTCACCACCAGCACCACCGGGCAGCGCAGCGTCTTCGCCAGACGGGCGGTCGACGCGGTGTCGCTGACCGCGTCGATGCCCTCGTAGAGCCCCCTAACGCCCTCGATGACGGCGATGTCCGCGTCCGCGGAGGTCGCCGAGAACTGCCTGACGATGTCCTCCTCGGGCATCATGTACCCGTCCAGGTTGCGCGACGGCCTGCCGGTGAGTGCGCGGTGGTACATGGGGTCGATGAAGTCGGGCCCCGCCTTGTAGGCCTGGACCTCGAGGCCGCGGCTGAGGGCCGACATCAGCCCCGAGGATATCGATGTCTTGCCGCAGCCGCTGGAAGTGCCGGCGATGAGCACTCGGCCCATGTCACTGCCCCCTGCCGTTAAGGAGCTGGCGGATGGTGTCCCCGGTCTCCGAGGGCATGATGCCCTTGGCGCCCATGACCATCGAGTGGGACGCTATCTCCCCCACCGCGGCGCGGTGCCCCTGATGGAGGAGATGGGCGAGGATGCGGGGCTGGTCGGTGACCAGGATATCGTCTAGGTTCAGGCCTCCGTAGGCGTGGGGCACGCCGGTGAAGACCAGGAGGTCGCTGTTGCGGCTTCCGAGCAGCTCGGCCACGCGCTCCCCGGTGACCGCGTACTCGTCCAGCCCGCCGGATATCTCCGGTGACACGCCCCTCCTTCTCAGGTCGGCGGCTATCTCCTCGGCGTACCGCCGTATGCGCGGGAGCCCGGCTTCAGGGTCGATGTTCATGATATGTCCCGCCTCCCCTCCCAGCGCCTCAGCGGCCTCCTCCACCGCCGCGTTTATGTCCGCGAAACGGTAGGCGAGCTCCTTCTTGGCGTTCATCACCACATCGACGCGGCCGCCGGCCGCGAGCACGTCCACCACTCTCGTGGCCACTGAGTACTTCGTCGGCCCGCGCGACGGCGTGATGTAGCCGCCGGCCGCCATTCCCCCTCTCTTCTCCATGCCGGTGGCGGAGCGCAGAAGCCATCTCTGGCGCTCCAGCTCGTCCGCGCCGATCGCTCCCGCACGCCAGGCGGCCTCCATCGTCCTTATCGCGCCCTCGGTGTTGTCCCCCATGCAGCCGTGGACGTCAACGAACAGCACGGATGCGTCCACGTCGTCGATGTCCACGGCGCCGAAGTCCTCGCCGATGATCATCGACGCGCAGGTCCCCACCACCCCTATCAGCCGGGGGGAGAACATGCGGTCCACGTCCTTCACCACATCGCGGAGGGCGTCGGTGGCCCCGAATATCAGCCCCGTTTCGTCCATGGCGGTGGTGAGCACCCTGACGCCCGCCTCCTCCAGCATCCGCGAAGCCATGAAGCCGCAGCCCGCCGGTCCGTGTATGACTATCGCGTCCGCATCGAGGTCGCGGAGGGTGTACATGGCGGCGACGATCGGATTCGGCCTGGGATGCAGGACCCTGCTCAACGGTAGGCCTCCTTCTGCAGCACCACCGACGCGCCGTTCCTCTCCGCGAGAACGGACGGGTCGACGCATTGGCATCCATGCTCGACCATGAGGTCCATGCCCCATGCGTCCATGCTGCGCCTTATCGCCTCCATGTCCAAGGAGTCGCACACCTTGCGGTCGGCGGGCACGAGCACCGCTGTCCCGCCGCTGGGCTCCAAGGATTCCAGCAAGTGGGCTATCGAGGACGCCGATATCCCCGGGTTCCGCTCCAGCACGTAATGGCCGTCGCCGTTCGGCCGGACCTCGCCCCGGCCAGGCACGCCCTTGAACGACCCGAGGTGCCCGACGACGGCCGATTCGTCGACCCCCGCCGTAAGGGCCGCCGCCACCGCGACCTCGACGGCGCCCAGGTAGGCGGCGCCCAGGTAGGATCCGTCCAATGTCACTTCTCGCAAATCGCCGAGGCGCAGCGTCAACCGCTGCCCCTCGCCCAAACGGGCCTTGCGGTCCATCCCGACCCTTCCTCCATGGAACCCCACCATGGCCGAGGGGACGTACTCAGGGACGTGGTGGCCGAGGGGGAGCAGGGTCCTGCCGCCGCGGCTTATCACTGAGGCCTTGGCCGCCCTCGCGGTCCGCGTGCCCGCGGCGATCGCGTAGTCCGCGTCGCGGTCGGTTATGATGCCGATGTCGGCCTCGCCGCTGCCGCCCAGCGAAACCTCGGCCACGACGACGTCCACGTCCTCGTCCGGAAGGCTGAGGAGGGAGACGGGGTTGATGCTCACCTCCTTTTCCAGCGTCCGCCTGGCGCCGTTCCTGAGGATCTCCCTCCCGCTGGAGCTGTGCAGCAGGACGCTGCGTCCGTCCGCGGCGAGCATGTGGGCGATGAGGTGGCAGCTGGAGGTCTTCCCCTTGACGCCGGTGACCTCGATGCGGAACCTGTCGTCATCGATCAGCCCGCCCACGGCCTGGTGGAAGCTCATCCGCTTATGGAAGGCGGCATCCCCGATGAACGCGTCAGGGCAATGGACCGGCGAGACCAGGAGCTCGAACCCCCGCGCCGGCGCTGAGCGGAGGGCCTCGATCCCCTCGTCCCCGAGGGAGAGGAGCTCAGCGTCGGAGCAGAGGCCGTAGACGTCCACCGCGGTGACCTCGTGGCCCTGGTCGCGGTAGCGCCTCGCGAGCAGATCGCCCCCATGGGTGAGGTCGAGTATCAGGACGTCCATCCATCTTCACCTAGCGCAGGGAATCTATCCTCTCGGTGAGTATGTCGGCTATCCTCGGGTCGTTGCCCAGGGGCTCACCGTACTTCACGGTGGCCTTGCGGCCGTCGGCCTCCACCACGCCGCCGTCGCTGCCCTCCGGTATCCCCAGCTTGCGGGGTATGTCCCTGGTTATGTGCACCCCGGAGGCGATGAACACCGGCATCGCGTACACCGT
>PUJZ01000085.1 GCA_003550345.1 Methanomassiliicoccaceae archaeon | reverse complement strand
GGTGTCATCATCGAGCTCCACCTCCGGCCCCATCTCCTCCAGGGCGCGCAGCACCGAGCGGACGTCGGTCATCTTCATGACCGGGCAGATCGCCGCCTCCGGGCTGTAGAAGGTCTTGAGCGGGTTCTTAGCCCTCAAAGGGTGCAGGAGGCCCTGCTCGGTGAGCACGATGAACTCCTTGGCCGTCGATCCGTGGGCGAAAGATAGCATCTGCGAGGTGGATCCGATGAAATCGGAGGCGTCCAGCACCTCGGGGCGGCACTCGGGATGCGCCATCACCAGCGCGTCGGGATGCTCGCGCCTCAGGTCCTCGACCATGCCCAGGGTTATGGCCTGATGGGTGGGGCAGAAGCCGTCCCAGAGCCGCATCTCCACCCCCGACTCGGACACCGCGTAACGGCCCAGGTTGCGGTCGGGGACGAAGAGGATGTCCTCCCCCTCCATCGATGCCGCCACCTTGACGGCGTTGGCGGAGGTGCAGCATATGTCCATCCGCGCCTTCGATTCGGCGCTGGTGTTCACATAGCCGATGATCTTCAGGTCCGGCTCGCGTGACCGCAGCTCATCGAGCTGGGGGCCGGTGCACATGTTGGCCATGGGGCAGACCGCGTCCTCCTCGGGCATGATGACCTTCTTGCCGGGGTTCAGCACCTTGGCGCTCTCGGCCATGAAGGTCACCCCGCAGAAGACTATGACCGGCTCCTCGACCTCGGAGGCCTTTATGGAGAGCCCGAGCGAGTCGCCGGTGTAATCGGCGATGTCCTGGACCTCCTTGGAGCAGTAGTTGTGTGCCAGTATGACGGCGTTGCGCTCCTCCTTCAGCCTCTGGACGCGTTCCCTGAGCTTCATCGGGGATAGCAGAGGAAGGCAGATATAAAACCGTTTTTGCCGACGGCCCTGGGGGGGCGCCCGGCCTCCAGCAGAACTGTTTTTCTAATAACAGGGCGTTCCCCGTATGGCATGAGCGGCAAAGAGGAGCGGGGCGATTCGTATTTCGATTGCAGCGACCGGGAGAGGGCCGCCTTCGAGGCGGGGATCAAGATGGGCACCGTCTACCACCAGTTCGTCGGCGTCCCCGTCGACCGCCAGAGCGTCGAGGACCTCGAGCGCTGCATCGAGAGCTCGGTGTCCGCCCAGCCTTACGTCGTCGAGGCCAAGGTGTCCATAGACCGCGAGGCGCTGCCCTCGGAGGGAGGGGTCTACGGCTACGCCTCCTTGAGCGGGGATATGATCGGCGTGGAGATCACCGTGGAGTACGGCCATGCCCGGGTGAGGGCGGCGATGGGCTACGTGGAGGAGCTGGATTACCCGCTGATGTGGGTGCGGTCGGCGGAGGACATCTGAACCCCGACCTTGGCATTATTTTATTAAGCAATAACTATATTCGGTTATACCTTTGCGGGATGGTTCTTGGACGGAGGAAATGATGGTCACCAACAATAAGATCGGCATAACTGGACTCCCGGGGGCAGGCAAGACGCACGCCTTGATGAGGGTCATGGAGATGCTCGCGGAGGAGGAGCTGACCATCGGCGGCATGATCACCGAGCCCATCGTGGACGGGAGGCGTCGCATCGGTTTCACCGTCAAGGACTGGTCCACCGGCGAGACCAGCGTCTTCGCCCATGTGGACATCGCGAGCAAGATAACGGTGGGCAAGCTGGGCGTGGACCTCAAACGGCTGGAGGAGGTGGGCGTGAAGGCCATCCTCCGCGCCTGCGACGAGACCGACGTGATAGTGATCGACGAGGTGGGCAAGATGGAGGTGGAGAGCCAGGCCTTCGTGGACGCGGTGAAGCACGCGATGGACACGGAGAAGCCCATGCTGCTGACCCTGCACAAGAAGTCCCGCAACCCCCTGCTCCAGGACATAAGGAGGAGGGACGACGTGCGCATCCTCGAGGTGACGCCCACCAACCGCAACCTCCTTCCCTACAAGATAATCAGGCTCATGCACGGAGAAATCATGTGACCGCGGAACAAGTCACCGTCCGTGAGGGCTCCACCGAGCTGCTGGTGCCCGCCGTTCATTCCGTACGGGGGCCTGGCTCCCGCGGGCCCTCGGTGTTCTACAACCGCCAGATGGCATTCTCACGCGATGTGAGCGTCATGCTCCTGCGGGCCCTGGGCCCGTCGAGCGCGGCCGACCTCATGTCCGCCGCCGGCTCCCGCGCCGTTCGCCTCGCCAACGAGGTCGATGGCGTCCATGTGACCGCCAACGACATCTCCCCCGAGGCGTACGAGCAGATACGCCGCAACATCGAGCTCAACCGGGTGGACAACTGCGAGGCCAGCAACATGGACCTCGCCTGCCTGCTGGCCGAGCGCCGCTTCGGCTACGTGGACCTGGACCCCTTCGGCTCCCCCGTCCCCTTCCTGCACGCCGCCATAAAGGGGGTGGAGAGGAACGGCGTGCTGGCGCTGACCGCCACCGACACCGCCCCCCTGGCGGGCGCCCGGAGGGACAAGTGCGAGCGCCGCTACATGGCCCGCCCGCTGCGGGGCCCCATATGCCATGAGGCGGGGCTGCGCATACTCATGGGAACGGTCGCCAGGGACCTGGCGCGCTTCGACCGCGGCATGGAGCCGCTGCTCTGTTTCCACAGCGACCACTATTTCCGTGTGCATGTCCGGGTCACCAAGGGCGCCCAGCGCGCCGATGCGACGTTGCGCGGGCTGGGCTGGATGCGCTATGAGCGCGACGGCCTGAGGCGCTCGGTCTCCCCATCGCCGGAGGGGCACCCCCACGGCCCGATGTGGCTCGGACCTCTGCACGACCGGGCGGTGCTGGACAGCATGGAGGCCGACGAGGGCCTCGCCGAGCCCCGCCGATGCGCCAAGGCCCTGGCGCTGTGGAGGGAGGAGCTGGACACGCCCTTGTGCTATGACGTGTCCGAGCTGTCCTCCCATCTCAAGGTCTCCCCTCCCCGCATGGAGCGCCTGCTGGAATCCCTCCGGCTCCGCGGCGAGGCCAGCCGGAGCCACGTCTCCCCCACCGCATTCCGTTGCGCACTGCCGCTGGAGGATGTGCTGGACGCCTATCGGGAGGCGGCCGGTACTGACAACATTTAATACCGTTGAATCAATCCCAGGATGAGCATGAGAACACTCGCTATCACCGGAGCCCAGTGGGGTGACGAGGGCAAAGGGAAGATCACCGATTACCTGGCCCAGGACGCGGACACCATCGTCCGCTTCCAAGGAGGGAACAACGCCGGGCATACCATCCAGATAGGGGAGGACGTCTTCAAGCTGCATCTGCTCCCGTCAGGGATCCTCCGCGCGGGCAAGGCCGCCGTCATCGGCAACGGCGTGGTCATCGATGTGGAGGAGCTGCTGGAGGAGATGAGCGCGGTGGAGGCCTCCGGAAGGGGCCTGGAGGGCCTGCGCATCTCCGACCGGGCCCATGTCATTCTCAACTACCACCGCAAGCTGGACGGGGCGGAGGAGCTCTACCGCGGCGACAGGAGCGTCGGGACGACGAGGCGCGGCATCGGCCCCTGCTACCAGGACAAGGCCGCCAGGACCGGTTTCCGCGTCTGCGACCTGCTGGAGGAGGACACCCTCCGGGAGAAGGCCCCGGCGGTGCTGCGCATGAAGAAGGACATCCTCGAGGTCATGGGCGATTCCTGCGACTGCACCGAGGATATGCTGGTGGAGAGGCTGCTGGGCTGGGGGAAGGCGCTGGAGCCCTACATCTGCGACAGCTCGGTGCTCGTGAACGAGAGCATCGACCGTGGCGACAGGGTGCTGTTCGAGGGGGCCCAGGGCGTGATGCTAGACATCGACCACGGCACCTACCCCTACGTGACGTCCTCCAACACCATGGCGGGGGCGATATGCAGCGGCGCCGGCGTCGGCCCCAACCGCATCGGCGACGTCCTCGGCTGCCTGAAGGCCTACACCACCCGCGTGGGCGAGGGGCCGATGCCCACCGAGCTCCACGGCGAGCTGGGCGAGTACATCATGAAGAAGGGCGGTGAGTTCGGCACCACCACCGGCCGCGGCCGCCGCTGCGGCTGGCTGGACCTGGTCATCGCCAAGCACGCGGTGCGCATCGGGGGCATAACCTCGTTCGCCGTCACCAAGCTAGACGTCCTGAACGGGATGGAGACCGTAAAGGTCTGCACCCACTACGAGCTGGACGGGGAGAGGATAGACCACTTCCCCGCCTGCCTCAGCCGCCTGTCGCGCCTGGAGCCCGTCTACGTGGAGCTCCCGGGATGGGAGGACTGGGGCGGCAGCGCCGAGAGCGTGGCCGCCGCCGGCTATGACGGCCTGCCCTCCGAGCTGAAGAACTACGTCTCATTCATCGAGAAGGAGACCGGCGTGCCCGCCGGGATGATAAGCATCGGCAAGCGACGGTCGGAGACCATCGACCGCCGCGGCAGCTGGTGGGCCTAGTCCAGGGAGGCCTTGCGGAAGAGGCGCTCCTTGCCCATGGGCATGGTGGCGTCGATCCCCACCTTGCAGGTGGTGCCGTCGGAGCTGGGGTCCAATGAGGAGCCGGCGGCGCCTTCGACAACCAGCATCCGGTCCCCCTGGAACCGTGTCGCCACCGCCCATTCCCCCTCCCGGTCGTCGAACACGTCGATGTCCCCGTCCACCACGGTGACCTTCTTCATCGACGGGTGGCCGCTGAACGCGGCCATTATGGCGTTGATGCCGTCGCCCTCCTTGTTCTTGCTGATCGACACCACGCCGTGCAGCCAGCAGCATCCGCCTTCGGTCAGCCTCACCGCATGGGTGCGGGGCACCACCTGGCGCACGCTGCGGAAGATCACCGGCTCCCGCGGCATCCCCATGAGCAGGAAGTGCTCGTTGCCTCCCGGCTGCAGGAGATGGAACACCGGGTCCTCCACATGGCATACGCGGTCGATGACGATGACCGGCTGCTTGCGGACGTGGTCGTAGGTGCCGGTGATGTCGACGAACGGCCCCTCGTCCGCCTCCTCGAGGCCTATCCTCCCCTCGAGCACGTAATCGCAGCCCGCCGGCACCAGCAGCCCGTTGGGCCCGGGGGCGAGGCGCATAGGCTCTCCCAGAGTCGCCTCCCTCAGGGCGCTGGCGACCTCGAACTCGTCCACCTCATAGTCCAGGGAGCTGGCGGCGGCCAGGAGCCCGCAGGGGCAGAGGCCGACGCATATGGACACCTTCAGCTCCTCACCTTCGGCCTTGGCCGCCTGGTGCATGGTGTAGAGGTGCCTCGGCACCAGGCGCACCGCCATGCGGCCTTCGTCCATGATCATCATGCGGTGGAAGGAGACGTTCCGCTTGCCCTTGTATTCCGCCACGATGACGCCGGCGGTGATGTAACGGCCGCCGTCCTCGGGATAGTAGCGGGGTATGGGCAGGCGGAGGAGGTCGAAATCCTCGGTCACGTTGTCCATCCACTCGCCCCTCTCCGCCACCTCGAAGGGGCGGGGCTCGGACATGGCCGTCATCAGGTGCCCCATCAGCTCCTCGGGGCGCACCCCCAGGTAGCGGGCCATCTTGCCACGGGTGGAGAACAGGTTGCCCACCGCCCTGCCGCCGTTGAGGTCGGTGAAGAGAACGGTGCGGTCCTGGTCCTCCAACAGGGTCCTGCTGACCGCGGACGAGTCGGGGTCGACCGGTTCATCGATGAGCAACGGCTCCTCTTTCATGCGGGCAAGGAAGGACCTAACAGCCATGGCCGATAATCCCGTTCTCCCTATAATAATGATGCTCGGGGCGAGCAATGCTATTATACGGATGCGCTCTTCACTCATTCGATGGTCGCAGAGGACGTCGAGACGACGGTGAGGAAGTACGCCCTGCAGAACGCGGTGTTCTACAAGGGAAAGGCGAACCCCAAGGCGGTGGTGGGCAAGGTCATGGGAGAGTGCCCGGAACTGCGTAAGGACTCCAAGGAGCTGATACCGCTCATCGAGCGCATCGTCGACGAGGTCAACCTCATGGGCCTGGATGAGCAGACGGAGGCGCTGCGCGGCCTTGACTCCGGCCTGATGGTGAAGGAGAGGAAGGAGAGGCGCACCTCCCTCCCCGACCTCGAGGGCTCGGATGTGCCTGGCGGAGTGGTGATGAGGATCGCCCCCGGGCCGTCCGGGCCCCTGCACCTGGGGCATTCCCGGGTGGCGGTGCTCAACGACGAGTACGTCAAGATGAGCGGCGGCCGCCTGCTGAACCGCTTCGAGGACACCAACCCCGAGAAGGTGGACCCCGAGGC
This sequence comes from Methanomassiliicoccaceae archaeon, assembly GCA_003550345.1. Lineage (GTDB taxonomy): Archaea > Thermoplasmatota > Thermoplasmata > Methanomassiliicoccales > Methanomethylophilaceae > PWHV01. The sequence goes on along the minus strand of PUJZ01000085.1, from coordinate 16,385 downwards.
CTACCGCATGATAGCCGAGGACCTAGACTGGCTGGGGGTCGAGGTGCACCAGACCGTCTACCAGAGCGACCGCTTCCAGCGTTATTATGACGTGGTCAGGGCCCTCACGGAGATGGGGCAGGCCTACGTCTGCCTCTGCGACAGCGACGAGTGGAGGGGGATGAAGGTGGCCTGCCAGGCCTGCGGATGCCGCGGACTGGCGCCGGAGGAGAGCCTGGAGAGGCTCGACCGCCTGCTGTCGTCCCATTACTCCGCCGGCGAGGCCGCCGCGGTGGTGAAGACCGCCATCGACCATCCCAACCCGGCGCTACGCGACTTCATCGCCCTCCGCCAGGTCGACCGTCCCCATCCCCGCGTCGGCGACCGCTACAACGTCTACCCGATGATGAACCTCTCGGTGGCGGTGGACGACCACGACCTCGGGGTGACGCATGTGCTGCGGGGCAAGGACCATCTCAACAACACCCATCGCCAGGCATACATCTACGGCCACCTGTCCTGGACGAAGCCGGTCTTCATCCATTACGGCCTGGTGTCGATACCGGACACCGTGCTCAAGACCTCGGTGATCGGCCAGGGCATCAAGGACGGCGAGTACCGGGGATGGGACGACGTCCGCGTCGGCACCCTGCGCGCCCTGGCGCGGCGGGGGATCAGGCCGGAGGCCATCAGGCGGTACTGGCTTGACGTGGGCGTCAAGCAGGTTGACGTCCAGGTCTCATGGGACGGCCTCTTCGCCATGAACAGGGACATCGTCGACCCGGAGTCGAAACGCTACTTCTTCGTCCCCGACCCGGTCCCGGTGGAGGTGGAGTTCGACGGCTCCACCGAGTCGAGCTGCCCCCTTCACCCCGACCGGCCGGAGCTGGGCGTGCGCAGCCATGGGTTCGAGGGGGACTTCATGGTGCACATCTGCGCCGAGGACCATGAGGAGCTGCAGCGCAAGGGGATGCTGAGGCTCAAGGGCCTGTGCAACATCGAGTCCGGCGAGACCTGCCGCCACGCCGGCGACGACAAGAGCGTCTCCCGCCAAGGGGTGAGGATCGTGCAGTGGGCCCCGGAGGGCTCCCTGCCCGCGGAGGTGCTCATGCCCGACGGCAGCGTCACGCCTGGGCTGGTCGAGCCCATGGATGCCTCGCCGGGGGAGGTGGTGCAGTTCGAGCGCTTCGGATTCGTGCGCATCGAGAGCGTCGGCGATAGGGTGAGGGCGGTCTTCGCCCACCGTTAGAACAGCGTACGGAGCACCAGGTTCACCGCGCCCCCCGCCAGCAGGGCGGTGAGTATCGAAGCTGCCCCCACCAGCAGGGCGTTCCTCACGCCGACCTCCCTCATGAGCACCGCCCAGGCGGCGAGGCAGGGCATGTATATCGCCATGACGACGCCGAAGACCACGAACTGGACGGGGTCCATGAACTCGGGGAGCCTGCCCACCGCCCCCACGCCGGAGATGGTGACCAGCATGCCCACCGCCAGCTCCTTGCGCAGGATCCCGAACACGAAGGCGATGATGGTCACCGCCGGCAGGCCCAGGATGCCCACGGTGATGAAGGACATCGGCTCCACGATGAAGTCCATCGCGTCGTAGGAGAGCAGTATCTCCACCAGAACGCTGCCCACCAGCAGGAACGGGAAAGCTATCATGAAGAAGTCGCGGCTGCGGCTGTAGGTCTTGAAGGCGACGTTGCGCGCCGTGGGGGTGCGGAGGTCGGGTATCTCCATCGCCAGGCAGGTGGGCTCCCTGCGCAGCCAGCGGTCCATGGCGAAGCCGAGGACCAGGAGGAGGGCGAGCAGCATCACGAATATGCCCGCGGCGGCGGCGATGCCCACGAACCTCGACACCAGGCCGACGATGATGGCCATCTGCGCCCCGCAGGGGACCGCCATGACGATGAGGGTGGAGAGGATCAGCCTCTCCCTCTTCGAGCCGGCGGTGCGGGTTGCCAGTATGGCCGGCACCGAGCAACCTATCCCCACCAGCATGGGGATGACGGCGCGGCCGTGCAGCCCCACCTTGTGCATGACGCCATCGAGCAGGGCCACCGCCCGGGGCATGTAGCCGCTGTCCTCCAGCAGGGCGAGGATCACATACCAGACCATGACGAAGGGTATGATCAGCACCACGATGGCCTCGATGCCCAGGGTCACGCCGCTGCCCACCGCCGCCCCGAAATCGCCGGCGAGGGAGCGGCCGATGTCGACCAGCACGTCGCCCACCACCATGCCGAAAAGGTCCTCGAGCTCGTGCTCCAGCCACTCGCCCATGATCACTATGGCCAGGAATATGAATGCCAGCACGCCGATGAGTATGGGTATGCCGGTGGCCGGGCGCATGGTCATGTCGGAGATGCGGTCCCTCATTGTCAGCGGCCCCTGGCGGGGGGTCACCGCCTCCTTGCGGATGCGCCCCGCCTCGCCGTAGCGGTCGCGGGTGATGTGGATGTTTATCGACTCGCCGTGGTCGGCGCGGAACTCCTTGGCGGCGAGGTAGGCCTTCTGCTTGGTCCCCTCATCGTAGAGGGAGGAGATGTACTCGTTCCCCTCCAGGAGCTTGAGCATCGCCCCGCGCGGGGGGAACTGCGTTGCCGGGACGCCCTCGGCGAGGGACTCGAGGTGCTCCTCGATGTGGGAGTCGTAGCTCACCTTGAAGCCGGTCCTCGTCGCCCGGTCGGAGACCACCGCCTGCGCCAGCTCGTCAACGCCCTCGCCCACGATGGCCGAGACGGGGAAGACCGGCAGGCCCAATATCCCCTCCAAACGGGCGAGGTCGATGTCGTAGCGCTTCTGGGCGATGTCCATCTGGTTCAGCGCGATCAGGACGGGATAGCCGAGCTCGATGACCTGGAACAGGAGCACGAGGCTGCTCTCCAAGCGCGTGGCGTCGACCACGACCACCACCGCGTCGAAGCGGTTCTCCGCCAGCATGCGGATTGCCACTATCTCGTCCTCGCTCTCTCCGGAGAGGGAATAGGTGCCCGGCAGGTCGTGAACGGCCACCTTGCGGCCGCCGCGCAGGAAGCTCCCCTCCTTGAACTCCACCGTGGTGCCGGGGTAGTTGGAGATCATCACGCCCACGCCGGTGAGCTTGGTGAAAAGGGTGGACTTCCCCACGTTGGGGTTGCCCATCAGGGCGATCTCCATCTTCCTCTCCGACAGCTTCATTCCTCCCGGTCCACCATAACCAGGCGGGTGTAGTCGCGGTCTAGCGCCACCAGGCTGTCCTCCATGCGCAGCACCATCGGCCCCCGCATCGGCATGTCGCTCTCCATCCTGACGGAGCGTCCAGGCACCAGGCCCATGGATATCAGCTTGCGCACCTTCTCGGGGCTGTCGCATATGAGGTGCGATATGCGCGCTGACTCGCCCTCCTTGAGCTCGGAGAGCGCCGTGCCGCCGAGCCTGCGGTTCTCGCAGAGGTCCTCGCAGAGCTCCTCGCAGTCGCATTCGTCGGGGGAGCCGATGATGCGGCAGAGCTGCCGGGCGGCCTCGTCGCTGAGGCCGTGCTCGATGTGGCAGGCGCTGGTATGGGCGCTGTCCGCGTCGCTCTTGAGCACGTCCACGAAGAACTTCTCCACCAGGCGGTGCTTGCGCTCCATGCGGTGGGCCTGGCGGTACCCCTTGCGGGTCAATGTGGCGCCGCGGTACCTCTCATAGTCGACCAGGCCCAGCTCGGAGAGCCTCTTCACCATCTCGGTGACGCTGGCCGGGGAGATGTCCAGCCTCTCGGCGACGTCGTTGGTCTTGGCGGGGCCCCCCTCCTTGTTGAGCCGGTAGATCGCCAGGAGGTAGTCCTCCATGTTCGCGCTCACCATGCTTGCTGGAATCGCATCAGGGTATATAGATTTAAGGAGGGCCGAAACCTAGAAGTCGCGGAACGGGACCAGGTCGCAGCAGCCGCACTCGAAGCACATGGTGCTGAAGGTCCGGCTGTCGAGGCCGTGGGCGTCCATGATCCTCTTCTGCTCCCTGCCCAGCCGCAGCAGCCGCTCGGCGTCGATCCCCGGGAGGGGGCCGAGGGCCTCCTCCAGCTGGCCGCGGTTGATGTCGTTGACCTTCAGCGGCCGCAGCCCGGGGGCGCAGCCCATGGCCGCCAGCCTCTCCATCTCCTCCAGCACCGAAGCGTCGCTCTCCCCCAGGCCGATGATGATGTTGGAGGACACCTTGCCCCGCCCGAAGATCTCCACCGCCGCCTCTATCATCCGGTGCAGTAGGCCGCGGTCGAGGTCGGGGCAGACCTTGCGGAATATCCCCTCGTCGGGGGTCTCGATGTTTATCTTCATCTCGTCGGCGCCGGCGTCGCGGAGGCGCAGCAGCTGCTCCTCGCTGTCCACATAAGGCTCCACCCCCACCGTAGCCCAGGGCACCTTCTCCTTGATCAGCTCCACGGTGCGCGCCATGCGCTCCACCGTCTCGCCTATGCCCCCCACGACGCCGCTGGTGAGAGCCGCCGAGACGAAGTCCTCCCTCTCCGCCGCCTCGGCCACCATCTCGGCGATCCTCTCGGGGGTGAGCCCTTTGGTCGCCTCCACCCCCAATGAGGGGGAGCTGCAGAACAGGCAGCGGAAATCGCATCTCTGGTCGAGATTGAAGAACGCCTGTCCAGGGGAGTGGTATATGACCGGCTCCAGCTCCACCCGCTCGATGAACGTCCTCCCTCCGCGCTCTAGCCTTAGGCCTTCCTCAGTGGGCACCAGCTCGAAATCGCCGCCCTCGTCGCAGATGGGCTTCTTCACCCGCATGCCGTGGAAGCTCAGCACGATGCCGCGGGAGCCCGCCCCCGGACCGGCGGTGGAGCGGGATATGCGCACCGGCAGCCGGTAGCCGGCGGGTATCCTCACCTCGCCGCCGAGTATGAGCTCGGCCTTGCGGCGTATCATATCCTCTTCCATTTCACCCCTTCCCCCTGGTCCTCCAGCTGGATCCCGGCCTCCTTGAGGCGGTCGCGGATCATGTCGGAGAGGTCGAACATCCTCCTCCGGCGCAGCTCCTGCCTCACATCGGCGAGGAGCCCGACCACCGCGTCCAGCTCGCCTCCGTCGCCCTCGTCGGGCAGGATGGCGAAGACCTCGTCGAACTCGCCCATCAGCTCCAGGGCCGCCTCGGCCCCCGCGGCCGACATGCTTCCGTCGGCCATCATGCGGTTCAGCTCGCGGGCGAGCTCGAACAGCGCCGAGATGGCGGCGCGGGAGTTGAAGTCGTCGTCCATGTGCTGGCGGAACTCCGCCCGCGCCCTCTCCAGGGGCGCGGCGGCGTCGTCCGCGCCGGCGGCGGAGCGGCGGTAGGCCTGCAGCTCCCGCCAGGTGTTCCAGAGGCGGCGCAGCGACGACCTGGCCTCCTCCAGCGAGCCCTCGGTGTAGACCAGGGGGCCGCGGTAATGGGTGTTCAGCAGGAAGAAGCGCAGGGTCTGGGCGTCATGCTCGCGCAGCAGGTCGCTGACCCGGAGGAAGTTGCCCAACGACTTGCTCATCTTCTCATCCTGGAGCTGCAGCATGCCGTTGTGCATCCAGTACCTCGCCAGCGTTCCGCCGGTGACCGCCTCGGTCTGCAGGATCTCGTTCTCGTGGTGGGGGAATATGAGGTCGTTGCCTCCGCCGTGGATGTCGATCAGGTCCCCCATATGGGACCTTATCATCGCCGAGCACTCGATGTGCCAGCCGGGCCTCCCCCTGCCCCAGGGCGAGTCCCAGGCCACCTCCCCCGGCTTGGCCGCCTTCCACACCGCGAAGTCCTTGGGGTCGCGCTTCTGCGGGTCCTGCATCACCTCCCTCGCCCCGGACATGTCCTCCAGGCGCTGGTTGGTCAGCCTTCCGTAGTCCTCCACCTTGGCTATGGAGAAGTAAACGTTCCCCTCGTCGGTGGCGTAGCCGTAGCCGTTGTCGATGATGGCCTCCACCATCTCGATGATGGCCTCCATGCTCTCGCTCGCTTTGGGATAGGCGTCCGCCCGCCGCACCTTCAGCGAGTCGGTCTCCTCGAAATAGCGGTCTATATAGCGGGCGGAGAGCTCCAGCGGGTCGACGCCCTCCTCGTTGGCACGGTTGATGATCTTGTCGTCCACGTCGGTGAAGTTGGTCACGTGGGTCACGTCGTATCCCAGCTGGCGGAGGTAGCGGCTGACCATGTCGAAGACCACGATGGAGCGCGCGTGGCCCAGGTGGATGTCGTCGTAGACCGTCACCCCGCAGACGTACAGCGAGACCTCCCCCTCGCGCAGAGGGACGAACTCCTGCTTGCCTCCGGTCAGCGTGTTGTGTATCCTCAGTGTCAATTCGGGCGCCCCTGCTTGAGTTAAAGCGAGTACCTATATCATTTTTGCCCGCGCTCCAGGGCCTCCAGGCGCTTGCGGAGCCTGTCGATCTCCGCCGTCATCTCCTGCAGGGCCTCCTTGACCGGGTCGGGCAGGTCGTCGTGCTTGAGCGCCTGGTCGAGGCGGACGCCTCCCTGCTTGATCACCTTGCCGGGGATGCCCACCACCGTCGAGTTCGGCGGCACGTCCTTCACCACCACCGAGCCGGCGCCGATGCGGGTGTTGCTGCCGATGCTTATGTCGCCGAGCACGGTGGCGTTGGCGCCGATGACCACGTTCTCGCCGATGGTGGGGTGCCTCTTGCCCTTCTCCGAGGACACCCCGCCCAGGGTGACCCCTTGGAAAATGCAGACGTGGTCGCCGATGATGGCCGTCTCGCCGATGACCACGCCGGTGGCGTGGTCGATGAATACGTCCTCGCCGATGGTGGCCCCGGGATGGATGTCGGCCCCGGTGAGGACCCTGCCCACGTAGTTCAGGAAGCGGGCGCGGCGGTGCCGCCCCTTCATCCAGAGAGCGTGGCTGCGACGGTAGAAGCGTATGGCGTGGTAGCCTTGGCTGAACCAGGCGGCGTCCCGGCGGTCCCTGACCGCTGGGTCACGGTCCATGACCGCCTTGAGGTCTCCTTCCTTATCCATTGTCATCATCTCCGTAGATGCCGGTGCTCATGTACCTCTCCCCGCCGTCCGGCAGGATGGCCAGGACCTTGCCCCGTCCCATCTCCTCCGCCAGCTCCAGGGCGGCGTGCAGCGCCGCCCCCGACGAGGGCCCGACCAGCATCCCCTCCTCGCGGGCCAGGCGCCGGGCCATCGCCTTCGATTGGGCGTAAGAGGCGGTCCTCAGCTCGTCCACGACCTCCAGGTCCAGGAGCGGAGGCACGAAGTTGGCGCCGATGCCTTCGATGCCGTGCGGCCCGGAGCGGCCCTCGCTCAGCAGCGGGCTCTCCTCCGGCTCCACGCCCACCACGCGCACCCGGGGCGCGAAGTTCCTCATCGCCCTGCCCAGGCCGGTGACCGTGCCGCCGGTGCCCACGCCGGCCACTATGACGTCGACGTCGGGCAGCTGGCGCAGCACCTCCTGCGCCGTCCCGGTGTAATGGGCCATCGGGTTGGCGGGGTTGGAGAACTGCCGGGGCATGAACGCCCCCTCCCGCTCCGCCAGCTCCTCCGCCCGTGTGAGGGAACCGGACATCCCCTCCGATGCGGGCGTCAGCAGCAGCTCCGCGCCCAGCGCCTTGAGCAGCTGCCTCCTCTCGGCGCTCATCGACTCCGGCATCACTATCGTGAGGCGGTATCCCCTGACGGCGGCCACCATGGCCAGGCCTATGCCGGTGTTGCCGGAGGTGGCCTCGACGATCGAGCCTCCGGCGGCGAGCATGCCGCGGGCCTCGGCGTCCTCCACCATGGCCAGGGCGGCGCGGTCCTTGACGGAGCCCATGGGGTTGAAGGACTCCAGCTTGACGTGCAGCGCCGCCTCCCCCTGGGGGATGATGCGGCGCAGGCGCAGCAGCGGGGTGTCGCCGATGAGACGGAGAACGTCGTCCTTGATATCTTGCGGCATGCTTCCGGGCTCAGCGCATGAGGCCGGCGGCGCGCAGCTCGGCGGCGATGCGGTCCACTGCCTTGACCACGTCATCGGGGACCTTGGCGCCGGTGCAGACCATCTTCCCGGAGCCGAAGAGGAGGACGACCACCTTGGGGTCGTCGAGGCGGTAGACCAGGCCAGGGAACTGCTCCGGCTCGTACTCCACCTTCTCCAGGCCGAGGGTGATGGCCACGGTGTTGAGGTTGATCTCCTGCTCCAGGTCGGAGGAGGCCACGATGTTCTGCACCTCGACATCGGGCTCTATGTCGATGATGATCCCCGCCTTCTCGATGTGCTTGGCGACCTTGCCTATGGCCACCTTGACATCGTCCAGGCTTTTGGCCCCTGTGCAGACGACCTTGCCGCTGCGGAAAAGGAGGGTGGCGGTCTTGGGGTCCTTGAGCCGGTAGACCAGGCCAGGGAATTGCTGGGGGTTGTACTCGGCCCCGTCGAGGGCCAGCTCTATCGCCCTCAGGTCTAGCTCCTGGCCGAGGGATGTTGATGCTACGACGTTCTCGATCTTCATCTTTGCCATCAGTTCACCTTTCCCGGTGTATTTATAAAGCTATTTAAAAAGGTTTGTAAAATATCGTAAGGCTGCGATGAAGATTCCGCGGCTCTGGAACACCCCCGCGGGGCGCTGCCCTAGCGCTTGAGACCCTGCAGCGAACGCTCGATGAGGCGGAGCGTGCCCCCGAGGCCTAGAAGAGGGTCCTCACGTATGCGCACCGAGTAGAGCGGAGGGTGGTCCAGCTCCACGCCGCAATCGCTCAGCCCTCGGCCCAGGGCCCCGGCCACGGTGTTGCCGTCGGCCAGCACCACATCGGCAGGGCAGTCGAGCAGCGATGTGCCGGCATCGGCGCATCCGATGCTGATCAGGTAGGACTCGACATCGGCGGCGCAGGGGCCGTCCTCGGTCATGTTAACCGCCACCGGCACCATGCCCAGGTACGCGTGCAGGGTGCGCAGGGCCGGCCATACCAGCGAGGGCCTCCCCTCCAGGGAGAAGCTGCATCCCCGCGGCAGGCCGGCGTACTGGTCCAGCCTCGATATCTCCCGGTGGGCGCGGCGGCGGCAGGCGGCGATGCGCCCGAGGGCGGGAGCGGGGTCGGCGCCCAATTCCTGGCAGACGTCCTGCAGCCAGCCCTCCAAGGCCTCGAAGCCCAGCGGGGCGCCTCCGGGGGGGCGCAGATAGGGGATGTCCAGGTTTCGGCGGTACCATTCAGCGGCCATGGCCGCCCTCTCATCATGCACCGCCACGTTCAAGGCCGCCTCCGCCGAGCGCTGCACGTCGCCGGGCGACCATCCCGCCCCGGGGGCGCAGAGCACCTCCACGCCGCAGAGCGCGAGCAGCCGGCGGAGGTCGGCGATGCTGTCCTCCCAGCCCAGGTCGGCCACCGACACCCCGAGCAGGTTGACGGCCATCTCCCGCGGCGAGGCCGGTGACGGGGCCAGGCCCTCGAGCACGGAGACCATGGCCGTTCCGTAACCGAAGGAGAAGCTGGCGGAGGGCGGGGGGCTCTCCATGGTCACCGTCGGGGGGGCCTCGCCCTCGAAGCTGAGCATCTCGCCGATCAGCGACGCTCCGGGGGAGTTGATCAAGGCCAGCAACGACGGGCGGCGGCGGCGCGAGTCGTCCCACAGCGCCCGCATCCTCTCCCTCGCCCCGGCGACGTAATCGCTGCTGTCCATGTAGGTGCAGGGGACCCTGGACTGGCCCAGATAGAAGAGCGAGTCGTGCAGCATGGGGTTGAAGCCCCCGCGCCGGGTCACCGCCTCCGACAGCGACGCGGGGTAGTACTTGCATCCGGTGGGGCCGTTCATCGCCGTGATCGACCCCTCCACGCCCTCGAAGGCGATGATGGCCCCCACCAGGCTCTCCGGGAAGCGTTCAGCCATGGTCCTCCCTCCACCCTTCGTTGCGGGGGGCCTTGAGGCCCAGCGCCCAGCGCCGCGCCAGCTCCAAGGGGGCCAGGTGGCCGATGTCGGGCACCATCGGTATCGTCTCCTGCAGCACCGAGCCGTCGGTGCTCACCGGATAGGTGCTCAACAGCATGTCCGGGCCCAGTGCCAGCGCCTCCGCCGCCACCTCACGGATGTCGTAGTCCTCCAGGAACTCGATGCGTTGGGCATGGCGGTTGCCCACATGATAGTCCATGAGATGGTCGGAGCGGTCGACCACGGCGGCGCTGAGCAGCTCGATGCCGAGGTCGTCGATGGTGTCGATGAGCCAGTCTATGTCCTTGTGCATGCTGATGATGCAGGCCTTTTTGCCCTCCAGCTCCTGGCGCAACGGCGGCAGCGCCGCCTCGTACTCCTGGCGCAGACGCTCGGCCGTCTCCTCGGCGGCCCCCTCCCTGCCAGCGGCGGCGGCCAGCTCCCGGAGCCATTCCACCGTGCCCTTCAGCCCCGGCGCCAGCGGGCTGCGCAGCACATCGGCGCCATGCTCCTTCCGCAGGTAGCGGGACAGCATGAGGGCGAAGCGGTCGGTGTTGGCCAGGATGCTGTGCCCGGCGCGATGGAAGCCCTCTATGGCGGCGACGTCGGTGCCGCCGATGAACCGGCAGTTGATGGACATCCCCAGCCCCTCCAGGAGGCTGGCGGCGTAGCTCATGTTCTTCTCGTTGTTGGTCGCTATCGGCTTGATGCCCACCACGTTGACCATCCCGTCCTCTGGATCCACGGACGGGTCGATGAGGGCCGCGGCCAGGGCCATGCAGGCGTCGATGACCCCTTGCATATGGTCCCCGGCGGCGTTGCCGTCCTCCAGCATGACGATGACCCTGCCCCCGGGCCGTGAGGCGGAGACGGCGCGGGCAGCGGCCTCGACGTCATCGCCGATTATCCCCGACGGGCAGGAGCTCACCAGGGCCACATCGGAGCCGCGGTCTAGGGCGCGGTGCAGGGCGTCCTCCAGACGGGGGCGGCCGCCGAAGACCATGGCCGGGTCGTCCAGCGAGCTGCAGTGCGCCGACGGGCTCAGGAACGAGGGTATCGCCACCCCCTCCTTGACGAAGGCCCGCCTGGCGGCGTTCTGGGCCATCTGGCAGGAGAGATGGGCGCAGCTGTCGGGGGAATGCATCACCGTCTGCAGCCCCTCGACGGAGAGGCAGGTGACCACCGCCCCGGTGAAGGCGCAGCCGTGCAGCAGCTCCTTGCGCTCCACGTTGCGGGAGCTGTAGGCCGGAGGCGCCTCCGGCCTCCGTTCCGGGGCCGCCTCCCGCTCTGGCCTGGGGCTCAGCGGCGGCGGCGGGCTCTTGCCCAGCACCACCCTCTCCAGCTCCTCGTCGCTCAGCGGCGAGGCCTCCACCACCGGCCCCCCGGTCACGTTCCTCGCCAGGCGGAAGAATATCTCCGCCAGCTCCGACCCGGGGTCGCACTCCACCACCGTCCTTCCCGAGCGCTCCGCCTCCAGGAACCGCGGTGAGCGGGGGATCTCCGCCACCACGGGGAGGCCGACGGCGGCGGCGAAGCGCTGCACCCTGCCCCTCTCCTCCGGGTCGCCGCGGCTGTTGAAGACGATGCCGGCCATGCGGCCGGGGTCGTAGTTCCTCACCCCGCGCAGGATGTTGTTGGCGGCGTAGATGGACATGTACTCGCCGGAGCTCACCACATAGACCTTCTCGGCGTAGTCGTTGCGCAACGGGACGGCGAAGCCTCCGCACACCACGTCCCCCAGGACGTCATAGACGGTGATGTCGGCATCGAGGGACTCCACCCCCAGGTCGGCGAGCAGCTCGAAGGTGGAGAGGATGCCCCTGCCGGCGCAGCCCACACCCGGCTCGGGCCCCCCCGCCTCCACGCAGAGGCAGCCGAGGTAGCCTTGGGAGACCACGCTGTCCAGGCTCATCTCCTCACGGCGGGAGCTGCGCACCATCTCCATCACCGTGGGGGGCTCCCTGCCCCCCAGGAGCAGGCGGGTGGAGTCATGCTTGGGGTCGCAGCCGATCTGCAGCACCTTCAGGCCGAGGCGGCCGAGGGCGGCGGTCAGGTTGGCTGACACCGTGGATTTCCCTATGCCTCCCTTCCCGTAAACGGCGATGCGCAAACAAGCCCTCCTGATGGATGGATAATCCAGCCATTGCCCTAAGCACTGGCGGGTATAAAAAATGAACTAAGCCCGGATGCATCCGGCATCGCGGTGAGAACATGGATGATGGGGCCGGGAGGGAGATTTGAACTCCCGTCTGCGGATCTGCAGTCCGCCACATGGCCTCTATGTTACCCCGGCGTCTCTACTCGCTAACAGGCAATCCATATATCTTACTTTCGCCGGCGGCGAGGACGCCAGTGCCACGGGGCGGCGTCAAACTTTATCAACGGATAGGGCGTTGGGCTGGGCATGCTCCCCGGTCATTGCAAGGACGTCTCCCTCCGGGAGGTGGATCACGAGCTCACCCCCGAGGCCATCGCCGTAGCCATGCGGGGCCGCAAGGCCTACACCCGCAGCGACTACATGGTCCTGCGCAACGGCGACGACCATGCGGTGCTCCGGCTCCGCAAGGAGGAGGGGAAGGGCCTCTTCCGGCCGGTGATTTCGGCGGAGCCTCTGTCTTTGCCGGAGGACACCGTCTTCGTGCGCGACCCGAGCATGGACGTGATCAACCCCAGCGCCCTGCTGCGCCTTTCGATGCGCCACCCGGGCAAGACGGTGGTGGTCGAGGGGATGTTCAACCATCTCAATTTCGTCCACCGGCTCGAGGGCCTTCCCCTGCGGGTGGTCGACGACGTGCCGCCGTCCCCCTCGAAGCTGTCGGTGCTGACGGAGATGGCCTTGGCATCAGGGTTCCTGGACGTCCCCATCGTGCCCGAGGTGGTCGACATCGACATCCGCTCCTTCCTGACCCAGGTGGCGACGGAGGCGGTGATGTTCCCCTGCCGGGTCTCGGGCATCGCGGCGGGGATGCCGGTGTACTTCCTCGACGAGGCGCCGGAGCTCGGGCACGAGGTCACCCTGATAGGCTGCCACCTCTCCAAGAGGATATTCGAATCGCTGTACCGGCGGGAGCCCCCCTTCATAAACGTGTGCCCCAAGGACCATGTCCCTGACGACGGCGTGCCCACCATAGTGAAGTGCTGCAAGGTGAAGGAGGGCTTCGAGGCCGAGGGCGTCCTGCGCTCCGTGCCCTGGGGCGCCACGGTGCCCGAGGTCGCCGAGGCGGTGCGCTCCCTGCACCCCTCACAATGAGCGGGCGCGCCGGAAGGCCCGGTAGCCCTCTTCGCGGCGGCCGTCGCGGCAGAGGGCCTCGCCCAGCGCGTACCAGGCGTCGCCGTCTTCGGGGAAGGACTCCAGATGGTCTTTGAGATAGGCCACGGCCTTGGCGGGGTCCTCGGCGGCCAGCTCCCTCCCCATGGGGGCCCCCCTCATCTCCTCCTGCCTGAGGCCCTCCATGGCCTGCCGCGCCTTCTCCATGAGCTCGTCCAGGGAACGCTCGCTGAGCCAGGGGTAGCGCGAGGAGAGCATGGCGCGGAAACGCTCGCCCTCCTCTTCGTCGATGCTCCCGTCGGGAGCGAAGAGGGAGCGGGGCGCCTGGACGCGCAGCTTGCCGTGCCAGACCTCGATGCTGTCGCGGCCTCCCCTCAAGGGACCATCAACACCGGCCGCTCGCTGTGGCGCAGCACGTACTCCGCCACCCCTCCGAAGAGGACCTCGCTGATCCTGCGCCCGGTCATGCCCTTGTAGCCCATCACCACCGCGTCGTACTTGGCGGACATGTCGATGATGATCTCCTTGGGGTTGCCTATCTGCACGGAGATGGCCATGTCCACGTCCATTCCCTCCAGGGCCTCCACGGCGGGACCGATCTTGCTCTCATGCACGTAGTCGTCGTCCTCAGGGTCCTCGGGGAGGGTGGCGGCCTCCTCCTCGTTGAGGACGTGCAGCACGGTGACGGTGGCGTCCAGCTCGGAGGCGATCCATCCTATGAAGCTCGCAGCGCGGAACGAGTTCTCCGACCCGTCCACGCAGAGCAGGAATAGCTTGTCTTCGCTCATGGTCTTGTCCACCTGGCCTTTTTCGCGGGGGAGGTTAACGCCATCGGCGTTGATAAACATGATGTTCCCTGGCAAATGATATTAAGCTGTGCAACATAGGGAAACCCCATGCTCAGTCATTGTCCCTACAACCGGCCGATGGAGGCCGGGGATGTGACTATCTACGACTCCACACTGCGCGACGGGGAGCAGATGCCCGGCGTGGCCTTCAGCCACGATGACAAGCTGGAGATAGCCACGCTGCTCGACGACGCGGGCGTTCCGGAGATCGAGGCGGGCTTCGCCGCCGTGTCGCGGGGGGAGATGGAGGCCATCAGGGACATATCCCGCCTCGGCCTCGACGCCAGGATACTCAGCCTGGCCCGTTCCCGCCCCCAGGACATCGACTGCGCGTTGGACGCGGAGGTGGACACGGTGCTGATATTCGCCGGCACTTCCGAGATCCACCGCCGCTACAAGTACGGCAAGGAGGTCGATGTGGGAACGCTGCAGCGCTATGCGGTGGATGCGGTGCAGCACGCCAAGGACCATGGCCTCCGCGTGAGCTTCAGCTGCGAGGACGGCACCCGCACCCCCTTGGACGTGCTGCTGCTCATGTACCGGACCGTGGACGAGCTGAAGGTGGACCGCCTGGGCATCACCGACACGCTGGGATGCGTGACGCCGGAGGGCATCAGCCGCCTGGTGGGGGAGGTGAAGTCCCGCTTCGACACCCCGGTGTCGGTGCATCTCCACAACGACTTCGGCCTCGCCAACGCCAACGCCATATCCGCGGTGGCCGCCGGCGCCGATGCCATAACCACCACCGTCAACGGCATGGGGGAGCGTTGCGGCAACGTGCCGCTGGAGCAGTTCGTGGCGGCGATGCGCTTCCTCTACGGGAAGGACCTGGGCATCGACTGCGCCAAGCTGACCCCCCTGTCGCGGCGGGTGGCCGCCCTGTCCCGCTACCAGTGCTCGGTCAACCATCCCATCACCGGGGAGAACGCCTTCTCCCACGAGTCGGGGATACACGTGGCCGCCATCCTCAACTGCCCGGCCACCTACGAGTACATAGAGCCGGAGCAGGTGGGCAATGTCCGCCATCTCAAGCTGGGCAAGCACTCGGGGGCGCACATAATCGAGAAGCGCCTCCAGGACATGGGCCTGGAGTACAGCCGCTCCCAGCTCAACATGATGCTCGACGAGGTCAAGAGGAGGGGGGAGAGGACGGGGAGGGTCAGCGACGAGGAGTTCGAGCGCATAGTGAAGCGCTGTCTGGAATCAAAGACCGACTAGGCGTCCGGCGGCGTCCCTCTTCGACCTGCCGAACTCGGGCAGGGCGCGCAGCCGGGCGGAGTCGAATACCGGCCCGTCGATGCATACCCTCTCCCTGCCCAGCATGCATGAGCCGCAGAGGCCCACGGCGCATTTCATGTACCTCTCCAGCGACATCTGGCAATGGACACCGCGCTCCTCGCAGGCCTTGAAGAGGTGGTAGAGCATCACCTCCGGGCCGCAGGCCAGCACC
Source organism: Methanomassiliicoccaceae archaeon (assembly GCA_003550345.1). Classification (GTDB taxonomy): domain Archaea; phylum Thermoplasmatota; class Thermoplasmata; order Methanomassiliicoccales; family Methanomethylophilaceae; genus PWHV01. The sequence continues at coordinate 993 of PUJZ01000085.1, read as the reverse complement.
TGCTCGTAATCGCCCTCGTCCATCATCCTCTCCGCCAGCTGCACCGCGTTGCCCCGCATCCCGCGGGAGCCGTCGTCGGTGGAGAGCTCCACCGTGTCGCAGTAACGCCGCGCCTCCTCCTCGAAGAGCAGCTCGTCGGCGCTGCGGGCCCCGATGGCCACGTCGGCGTACATGGTCCGCAGCAGCGGCATCAGCGGGGCCATCCCCACTCCTCCGCCCACCGCCAGCGTCCTCTTGTCGTTGAGGTCGAAGCCGTTGCCGTAAGGGCCGCGCAGCCCCATCCTGTCCCCGGGGGACAGCGCGTGCAGCGCCGCGGTGGCCTCGCCCGCCCGGCGCACGGTGATGGACTTCTCGGCGCCGACCGAGGACACCGACATCGGCACCTCGTCCAGGCCGGGGATCCACACCATGACGAACTGCCCGGGGGACACGTGGCGCTCCCATTCGAAGTGCAGGGTGATGCAGTCCTTGGACTCCGCCGCCACGCGGCTGACCGCCACCGGCTCATTCATGGGCGGCCCCCTCCATGTCCTTGATTCCCGCGTAGCCGTGCGCGCCCATGAACTCCCTCAGCCCTGCGCTTATCTCCTGGAAGACCTCGGGGCCGCGGCGCCCCACCGCGCTCCCCACCTGGAAGCAGCGCGCCCCCGCCATTATGTACTCGGCGGCGTCCCTCCAGGTCTCGATGCCCCCCACGCCCACGATCGGGATGGAGAGCTCGCGGCGCAGGTCGTAGACGGCGCGCACCCCCACCGGCCTGATCGCTGGCCCCGAAAGGCCGCCGTATCGGTTGGAAAGCACAGGGCGGGCGAACTCCGGCGAGATGCACATCGCCTTCAGGGTGTTGATCGCCACCACCGCGTCGCCGCCGCCGTCCTCCACCGCCCGGCCGATGGCGGCGATGTCGGCGGTGTTGGGAGTGAGCTTGGCCATCACCGGGACCGAGACCGAGGAGGCCACCGCCTCCACCATCGACCTCACCCTTGCAGGGTC
>PUJZ01000028.1 GCA_003550345.1 Methanomassiliicoccaceae archaeon | reverse complement strand
GGCTGACGGCGCCCCAAGGTTCCCGTGCGCTCGCGCAACACAGTACAGCAAGGGACGCGGGCGGACTTTACTTCCGGGTTCGGAATGGGACCGGGTGTGACCCCGCCGCTATGGCCGTCATGCCAAGGATGTGCATTGCTGGAGAGTATAAAACCCTATCGGAGCTCCGCTCACAGCAGCATGTAGAGCCCCACCGCCAGCAGCGAGCCCAGAAGCATGGTGGAGATGTTGTTGAGGTGCTTGCCGATATATCCCCTGCGCTCCAGGGTGGCGCCGAGCACGCTGTCGGCCACGCATCCCAGGAAGCCCGCGGCTACAGGTATCAGCAGCAGGGGGTTGAGCGGGTCGGCGGGGAATATGACGATCCAGCCCACCACGGAGGCCAACAGCGCCCCCAGCGCCGCCCAGGCGGTGCCCATCACCGAGACGCCGCCGTCCGTCCCCGCCGGCACCTTCTCCAGAGTGGTGATCAGCCACACATCGGGGTACATCACCCCCATCTCGCTGGCGATGGTGTCGGAGGCGGCAACGCTTATCGAGGCCAGGAAGGCTATGCTGGCCACCATGGTGCCCTGCATGCCGAGGGCGAAGCTGAGCACGGAGACCAGGCAGGGGGCCAGCGCCACCGCCAGGACGTTCACGTGCCCCCTCTCCCCGTCGCGGCCCTCCTGGACCCCCCGCTCCTTCTTCTGCACCAGGCCGTAGCGGGTGGCGGCGAAGCCTAAGAAGGTGAAGACCAGAAGCACCACCAGCCAGCTTAGGGAGCCGAAGACGCCGATCACGCTCCCCACCGCGAAGGCCGACAGTGAGCCGTAGCTCGTCAGCAGTCTCATCCTCCATGCCAGCAGGGACAGCAGGGCGGAGAGCGTCAGGGCGACCGCCGCCTCGGTCAGGAAATCCATCCCTTCCGTGAACATGCAACATGAATAAATAACCAACTGAGATGGAACGCCATCCCCCCTCGCTGAATGGAAGCGGTCATCCACTCAGATGGATAGGTCCGCGGAAGGCCGTCAGCCGCGGGAGCGGGCGGGGGCCAGCATCTCATGCAGCTCGCTGGCGAGGGCTATGCCCCTCTTCCGGTCCTCCAGAGGGTAGAACATCACCTTCCCCTGGTCGTAGAGCGTCATCTCCATGCCCCTCCAGCGGCATACGGACATCGGCCCCTCCACGCTGAACCCCTCCGCCTCGACGGAGAGTATGCGACCGGCCTCATGCAGGTCCAAGGGGACGGGCTCGCGCGGTATCATCATCAACGCCTTTCCGCCGCAGAGGCGGGCGACGGTGAACCTCATCGCCCCATCACCCTCCTGGCGGCAGCCAGGCAACGGCGGTGGAACTCCTCCAGGGATGAGTCGTTGACCACCATGACGTCGGCGAGGGCTATGACCCGGGCGAGGCCCCACTCCATCTCCCTTTCGTCCCTGCGGCGGAACTCCTCCATGTCCGCGGGCGCGTCCTCCCGCCCCCTGCTCCGCAAGCGCTGGTAGCGGGTGGCGGGGTCGCTGTGCAGGGCGATGACGCAGAGGCCGTCGCCCAGGGCGGAGCGGAACGCCTCCACTTCAGCATGGCTGCGGCAGCCGTCGATGAGCACCGGCCCCTCGCCCATCCGGTCCAAGGTCCTCAACGCCCACACGCCGTCGCCGTACGCCTCCCTCTCGGCCTGGGCGAAATCCCCCGTCGCCGCGCTGGAGCCCTTGGCCGCCTTCTCCTCCCTGACGACGTCGCCCATGCGCACGTGGGGCAGCCCCAAGGGGCGCAGCGCCATCAGGAACTCCTCCTTGCCAGATCCGGGCATGCCGGCGCTGATAATGGCTTTCACAGCGACCATCGTTGACGAAGATGCCTAGTCCGTATTTAGCATTAGGGGCGCAGTTATTATTACAGCACCGCACCAATACACCACAGGGTGCAGCAATGGACAGCAGGAAGAGGTTGCAGAACGCCTTCGAGGACATCCTCGCCACCACATTCAACACCGAAGATTATCTGGAGGTCTACGCGGTGAGCGACGCCGGCCTTCTGTTGAACGATGCCCCCGGGGCGGAGGACATGAGGAGGCCCACCAAGATAGCGAACCTTCTGGCCGCCGCCGAGGCGTTGGAGAGCGAGCCCTTCGTCAGGGTCTGCGCCGAGGACCACTGCATGTTCGTCCAAAGGGCCAATGAGACCTCTTCCATATGCGTCGTCGCCCGCAAGGCGGTCGACCCGGAGGAGGTGCTGCAGAGGATGGAGCAGTGCTCCCGCCGCATCAAGAACGAGATACCCTGGCTCAGATGAGGTTCTCGCTTATCTCATCCAGCACACGGTCGCAGTAGACGCAGCGCAGCAGCGGCGGGTCGCGGGCCTCGACATCGAACTCCGGGCGCACCGGCTCGCTCTTGTTGGTGATGCAGTTGGGGTTGCCGCAGCGCACCAGCTCCACCACGCGCTCGGAGAGCATCACCTTGTACTTCTCCGCCACATTGAAGTCGCGGATGATGTCGATGGTGGCCTTGGGCGAAATGAGGGCTATCTTGTCCACCGTCTGCTTGTCCAGCTCACGGTCCTCGACCTTGACGACGTCCTTCCATCCGGTCTTCTTCGAGGCCACATGCATGAGCACGGATACGGTGGAGTCCACGTTGTGCTCGTTTATCCCCAGCACGCGCAGCACGTTCAGCGCCTGGCCGCAGTCGATGTGGTCGATCACCGTGCCGTTCCTTATCGGCGTCACCTTGAACTCCTTCATCAGATGTCCACCCCCAGAACCGATGTGAGCAGGGCCATCCTCACCGGTATGCCGTTGAAGGCCTGCTTGAAGTATTTGGCGTGATGCGTCTCGTCCACCTCCGGTGATATCTCGTCTATGCGCGGCAGGGGATGCATGACGATGAGCTCCTTCTTCGCCTCCCGCAGCATGGCCTTGTCCACGCGGTAGGCGCCGGCCACCTTCTGGTACTCGGCGGGGTCGGGGAACCGCTCCTGCTGGATGCGGGTTATGTAAAGAACGTCGGCGGAGCTGATCTCCCCTTCGATGTCGTCGGTGATGCGGGGGTTGCCGCCCAGCCTCCTCACCTGCTCCACGGTGTCCTTGGGCATCTGCAGCGTCTCCGGTGCCACGAAGGTCAGTTCGGCGCCGAAGACGGTGAGGGCCTCGGCCAGGGAGTGGGCGGTGCGCCCGTACTTAAGGTCCCCCAGTATGATGACGTTCATGCCCTCGATGGCGCCCAGCTCCTCCTGGATGGTGAAAAGGTCCAGCAGGGTCTGGGTGGGATGGGAGCCCGCCCCGTCGCCGGCGTTTATCACCGGTTTCCGGGAGAAATGGGCGGCCAGGCGGGCGGCGCCCTCGTGAGGGTGGCGCAGCACGATCACATCGGAATAGGCCTCCACCATGCGGATGGTGTCGGCCAGGGTCTCGCCCTTGATGATGGATGTGGTCGATGTCTGCGACACGTCGATGACCTTGGCACCCAGCCTGTTGGCGGCGCTCTCGAAGGAGAGCCGGGTCCTTGTCGACGGCTCGAAGAAGAGGTTCCCGAGGATCTTCCCTTCCAGCGCCCGCGTGACCTTCTCCCCGTTGGCATAGGGGAGCATCGCCCGTGACCTCTCCAGTATCTCCTCGATCTGAGCGCGGGAGAAGTCGCGGATGGAGACGACATCCATGTCCTTAAAATTCATGATACTCGGACATGAATGCAGGCCAGCAATATTTTATTCCTTCGCTACTCCTGCTTCCATCTGGTGAGCATCGTCCCCAGCACGGCGAAGACCGCCGCCAGGCCGGTGACCACTGCCAGGTTGAAGACCGCCCCGGCCATGTTGCCGTATACCATCGCATCGCGCAGCCCATCGACCAGGTAGGTCAGCGGCAGGGCCATCGCCACCGTCTGCAGGAATCCGGGCATCGCCTCCACCTGGAAGAATATCCCGGAGAGGAACATCATCGGGAACACCACCGCACCGGCGGCCGCGTCGGCCCTCTCCTCGTCAGATATCAGACCCGCTATCGCCATCCCCATCGAGGTGAACAGGGCGGTGCCGGCCAGTATCAGCAGCACCATGACGATGTTTATGGTCGCGTTCAGATCGAACAGCAAGGACCCTATGCTAATGATTATGGCCACGGATATGAATGACAGAATTATCTGCCAGATGATCCGGCTCGCCAACCACTCGGACCTGCGCAGGGGGGTGGTCATCATCTTGCGGAAAAGCCCTTGGCTCTTGTACTGAGTTATTGTCAGCACCATATAGTTGATGGTGCTGTACATTATGGTCAGCGCCAGCACCCCTGGCAGGAAGAAGTCGATGAAAGTTAGCCGATCGTCGACTATGGAGCCCGTCCCGACCGAGATCCTCTCGTCGGCGCCCTGCACCGCGAGGTTCATCGAGTCAGCGACCGACTTCACCACATTGTAGTTGGTGATGGCGACCTGCGAGCCACTGTCCCAACGGAAATCCAGGGTGACGTTCTCTCCCGCACTGAGGTTCTGCCCGAAACCGGCGGGGATTATCAGGAAGGAGCTCAGCCCCTTATCGCTTATCAGCTTCTCAGGGTCTTCGTCGGCGCCGGCCATCATGACTTCCACTTGGCCGGTGCCGTTGAGGATCTCGAGGAACTGCTCCGACTGCGGGCTGCCGTCAAGGTCCTGGACGTAGAGGATGTAGGCCCCGGCGCCGTTGCCGGAGAATATCGCCCCGAATATCAGTATCAGCAGGATGGGGAAGGCCAGGGTCCAGAACACGGCGCTGGGGGAGCGTTTGAACTCCAGGACGGTCGCCTTGAGGTCGACCAGGGCCCTACTCCTCATCCTCTTCCCCCTCCTTCATCAGCTCCTCCCCCGTAAGGCGGAGGAAGACGTCCTCCAGCGTGCTCTTCTTGATGACTATCTCATCATAATGCGCCTCGCCGGCGTCCAGCAGGTTGAGTATCTCCGAGACGCGGCGGCCGTTGTGCACTGTCACCTTGAGGTCGTCCTCTACGAGGGCCGCATCGGGGAACGCCTTCTGCAGGAGGCGCAGGCCCTTTTCGCCCGCACCGCGCACGAAGGCGACAGGGCTCCCGCCGTGCTCCAAGATGATCTCCCGGGGGGTCCCGCGGCATATTATGCGGCCATGGTTCATTATGCATATGTAATCGGAGAGCATCTCGGCCTCCTCCATGTAATGGGTGGTGAGGAAGACCGTCTTGCCCTGGTCGCGCAGATTCCCGATCATCCGCCAAACGTCCCTCCTGGCGCTGGGGTCCAGGCCGGTGGTGGGCTCATCGAGGAAAACGATCTCAGGGTCGTTGACGAGGGAGGTCGCTATGCCCACGCGCTGCTTCATTCCCCCGGAGAGGTTCTTGAAAAGCTCATTCTGACGGCCGTCCAGCTTGACCCATCTCAGCAGCTCGTCCACATCCACCGCCGCATCGAACATGCCGGCGAAGTACTCCACATTCTCCCTCACGGTCAGAAGGGCGAATGCGTTGAACCCCTGGGGGAGCACCCCGATGCGGTCCTTTATGCGCCTACCCTGGGAGATGTCAAGCCCAAGGATGCTCACCCTCCCTGCGCTGGGGGGCCGCAGGCATTCGAGCATCTCCACGGTGGTGGTCTTGCCGGCGCCGTTAGGCCCCAATAAAGAGAAGACCTGGCCACGGCGCACCGAGAAGTCGATCCCGTCCACAGCAACGATGTTATCGTATTGCTTGCGAAGCCCCTCGACCTCGATCACCGCCTCAGCCATCGAACGAAGGATACGGTGATGCTATATAATAATAATTAAAACCGCATACATCCCCCCAGGCAGCTTGAAATAGGTTGCGGTCATGGAGAGTACGATAACATGGAGGTGATCCACAGGTCCCATTTGGCCCGGGTCTGCGCCGGAGAGGTCGCAGGAGAGACGGTGGACACGCCGATGGCATTGAGCCAGGGAGGGGCGCCTCTGGGGATCCATAAGGGAGATGCTTCCGCAGAGCTCAGATGGGGGGAGTACCGGGTGCCTCTCGGGCCTAAACTGAGGCCCCCCATAAGCGCCGGCGCCTCCGAGCCCCCTCAAAAGCATGGAGACGGGGTCGTCGTGCTGCGTCTGCCATTGGCCAAGGACCTCAGCGCCTTGGACGGGGCGGAGCTCATCGTGGTGGAGAACGCCTTCGAGCTCAGGCGCGAGCCGGCGATGATGGCGGAGGCCCTCGGCTCGCTGCGGCGCCATGCCGGCAGCCGCCCGCTGATCTACGTCCCCGGGCTGGCGGATCCGTCCAACCTCGCTCTCCTGTGCTACATGGGCGTGGACGTCTATGATGAGGAGCTGATCCGCGCCATGGCCTCCCGCGGCCTGATGCTGAGGCCCGAGGGGGTCCTGGCCAGCGATGCGGCCGTGCCGGAGCTGGAAGGGATCAACCGGGAGGAGATGGCGGAGGAGCGTGAGCTGGTACGGGCCTTCATCGCCTCGGGGAGGCTGCGCGAACTCGTCGACCAGAGGGCGGCCTCCAGCCCGGCCAACACCGTCGCCCTGAGGACCTTCGATGCCCGATGCCATGATGTCGCCGAGGAGCAGACCCCCGTCACTGGCGGGATGTTCAGATGCAACACTCCCCAATCCCTCCACCGTCCCGACGTGCGTCGTCACCGCATCCGTATGGCGGAGAGGTACGAGGCCCCGAAGCACAAGCGGGTCCTGGTGCTGCTGCCGTGCTCAGCGAGGAAGCCCTACCACACCTCCCGGAGCCACCGGCGGTTCATCGAGGCCATCCGCAGCGGCCCCCATTTCAGCCTGGTCCACGAGCTCATACTGACATCCCCGCTCGGACTGGTGCCGCGGGAGCTGGAGACCTTCTACCCCGCGGCGCAGTACGACATACCGGTGAGCGGGGAGTGGTCGTCCGAGGAGCTGGGGATGGTCAACGGCATGCTCCGCCGATATCTCGCCGCCAATCACTACGACCATGTGATATCCCATGTGGGCGACGGCGGCCTGCTGACCGAGGGCATCGACCTCATCGACACATCCCATGGCGACCCGGGGTCATCCTCGTCCCTGGCCGAACTGGACTCCACTGTGAGGCGCCTCTGCTCCGATTATGAGACGGTGGCAGCGCAGCAGGACCGCCTGGGGACGGTGCGCTCAATGCTCGGCTACCAGTTCGGAAGAGGCGTCGACCGCTTATTGGCCGATGCCTCCGTCAGCGGCAAGTATCCGTACTGGAAGATAATGGAAGGCAGGGAGCAGATAGCCATGCACACCCCTGACCGGGGGATGGCGTCGTTGACCCTGGAAGGGGCGGCGAGGCTGCTGGAGGAAGGCGTCAACGTGGTCTCCTGCGAGGATTTCCAGATCAAGGGGGGCATATTCGCCGTGGGTGTCAAGGACGCCGACCCCGCCATACGCATCGGCGACGAGGTGATGGTGGAGCAGAACGGGGCCCTAGCGGCCACCGGCGTGGCCCAGGCCTGCGGCAGGGACATGCGCGACCTCGACCGCGGCCCGGCGGTGAAGGTCAGGCACAAGGTCCGTTGAGGCAGTTTCGCCCACCTCCCTTAGCCCCCTTCAAATACCGTCGGGCGCTTGTTCTATCAGCGGCGGTTGAACGTCGCATCCCCAAAAGAGCATCCCAAACCCGCGGGCAGGGGGTCCATCCCGCCCCCGCCCGCCTTTTCTTCCACCCGTGACGATTAATGGAGTGCAGGCGCCGGGATTCGAACCCGGGCGTTTGGCTGACCTCATCCTCGCCTAGGATATGGAAGGCCAAAATCCTAACCAGACTAGATTACGCCTGCCTGGATTCCTGTAAAATGAACCATCTATTTAACCATGATGATTATGGATGGCTAGGCTGGGCCAATATTAATTAATGGAGAAAAAGCCAATACTCAGTGGAATCCCATGGACCTGCGCAAGCTATCCCACATCCTCCCCAAGGCGGAGGCCCCCCGCGCCAGCCTATCGCAGGCACTCAGCGAGGCGCGTGAGAGCGAGGACGAGGAGCATTCCCGGGAGTTGCTGCGCAAGACATTGATGGCGGTCGACAGCTCGGCGCTGCTCGAGCAACCGGCGGAGATACTGCAGTCCCTGGGGGAGAAGTGCCTCGACCTCGGGCTGGTGGAGGAGGCCGACCGGGTCACCAACGCGCTCATCGAGAATTTCCCTGGCCAGACCAGATCCGGCATACTGAGGGCCAGGGTCCTGCAGGCGCAGGGCGAATATCGCACATCCGCCCGCATCCTGGAGGACTCGCTGATCAACGAGCCGGGCAATGCGACGCTGTATCTAGAGCTAGGCAAGGCTTTGATGCGCGGCGGCGACACCTCCCGCGCCCGCGAGGTCCTGAAGCGGGCGGTGGAGACCGACCCTCAGCTCCTGGAGGCCTACGACCTGTTGATCAGGGTGGACGACACCATACACTGGAAGGCCCGGAAGGCGGTGGCCGTCCTCGACCGCGGAGACCTGGAGGGCGCCAAGCAGATGGTGTCGCTGAAGCTGAAGGACTCCTCCGACCCGATGGTGACCATGGCTCTCGCGGAGATCGCCCGGACCCAGGGCGACATACCGCTCTTCCGCGAGCTTACCGACAGGGTGTTGAGCAGAAGGGTGGACGAGCCGGAGAAGATGAACGCCGCCGCCTACCGTCTCGCCCGTTCCGGCATGCTCGAAGAGGCCATTGCGGTCTACGAGAGGATAATCGACCGCGATGAGAGCAACTCACGGGCCTGGTACGGCATCGGCAGCGCCAATTTCTATCTGGGCAGGTACAGCCAGGCCCTTGAAGCCGTCGTCCGCAGCCTGGAGCTGGAGCCGGACCTCAAGGCAGCCAAGACGCTGCTGGTCAAGAGCCTCGGCATGCTCGACAGGGAGAAGGAGGCGGCCGCCACCGCCCAGGAGTTCATGCAGGACTGCCGCGACGACGACCTGATGATGGAGATCCTCGCCGCCTTGGTGGAATACGCTCCCAGCAGCGAGGCCTCCGGCCTGATCGACAGCGTGATCGAGAAAAGGCGGGAGGACCCCTCCCTCCTGGCCCTCAAGGCCAGGAATCTGATTCACCAGGAGCGTCTGAAGGACGCCATGCGCCAGCTGGAGTCGTCATTGAGCATCTATCCCAAGGACAGCACCCTGAGCCACCTCAAAGCGCTGACCCATTGGAAGATGGGCGAGAAGCGCAAGGCCAGACGGGAACTGGAGACGCTGCTCTCCCGCGATCTCCGCCACCTGCCATCGATGCGTCTGCTCTTGGAGGTCCATCGGGAGGACGGATCGCACCCGGATGTGGTCCAGACTGCAGACAGGATCCTCAACATGGAGCCCATGGACATCGACGTGCTCAGGGCCAAGGCCGCCTCGCTCGACGCGCTGGGGAAGCACGCTGATGCCATGGAGGCGTACAAGCAGGCCCTCAGCTGGGGCACGAGGCAGCTAAGCAAGGTGAACAACGTTCTGGCGGAGATGCTCTCCTCGGAACGCTACGAAGAGACCTTGGAGCTCTCGGAGACGGTGGCGGACAGGATGGGGCATGACAGCATGTTCTGGAGGCTGAGAGGGAACGCCTTCTATTCCCTCTCCAGATACGAGTCCGCCGCCGACTCCTTCAGACAGGGCCTGGAGACATCCCCTGACGACGCCTGGCTTTGGTATTCGCTCGCCATGTCCCTCGAGGGCATGAAGGATTACCGCGCCGCGGTGGACAGCTACGACAGGGCCATCGTGCGCGACCTGGAGAATCTGGACTTCTGGATGGGGAAGGCCTACTGCCTTGAGGAGCTCGAACTCCCCCGCGAGGCCAGCAAGTGCTACGACCAGGTGCTGAGGCTGAAGGCCAACCATCTGCACGCCCGCCTGCGCAAGGGCCTTCTGCTGATGAGGCTCCAACGCTACGAGGAGGCGGTGTTCCATCTCGCCCGCGCCAAGCAGATAAAGCGCGGCAACCTGAAGATACTCGCTTACCTCAAGGAATGCCATCTGCACCTGGGCAACAGCGAGGAGCTGGTCGATGTGACCAAGGAGATACTCAGGCTCCGCCCGGACAGCATCGCCGACCTGTTGGACATGGGCAGGGCGCTGCAGTCCCTGGAGAGGGACGACGAGGCCCTGACCTATCTCGACAGGGCGCTGGAGATCAGGCCGGGCGACCGCTCCATAATAGAGCTGAAACGCACCTCGGTGCGCCGCAAGGGCGATGAGGACGAACTGCGGAAGCTGCTGCTGGAGGTGCTCAAGGCCGACCCCATGGACCGCGGGGCCCGGATGGAGCTGGCGGACCTGCTGCACCGCCAGGGGATGCACAACGACGCCCTGCGGGTCATCGAGGACTTCCCCGAGCTGGTCGAGGACCCCGACCTGGAGGTGCTGAGGGGGGACATCTTCAAGGCGCTCGACCGCAAGGACGATGCCGTGATGGCCTACAACCGGGCCCTGGAGCTGGGCCCCAAGAAGGTGAGCACCCTCAACTCCCTGGCGGAGGTGCAGTGCCTGCAAGGCAGGGTGAACGAGGCATTGCAGAGCCTGGACGAGGCCATATTCCTCGATCCCCTCAGCATACCCAGCCATTACCTCAAGGCGCGGATACAGTTCGAGAAGGGCCTGAAGACGGAGGCGAAGGCGTCCCTGCAGCGCCTCTTCGAGCTCGACCCCCGCGACGCCGGGCTCTGGGAGAGGGCGGGCAAGATGCTCGAGGAGATCGGCGACAGCCAACTGGCCGCGAAGGCCTACTCCAAGGCGGTGGCCAACGGGGCCACCGGGCTCTACCTGCGCATGGCGGAGAACAACATCGAGTCGGGGGATGAGGAGGAGGCCTTGGCCAATCTTCAGCTGGCGACGAGGACGGAGCCGCGCTCTCAGAGGGCATGGTCGCTGCTGGGAAGGCTGCAGGCCAAGCACGGCTCTCCGGAGAGGGCGAAGCGATCGCTTCGCAAGGCGCTGCGCCTCGACCCGAACGACCGCGAGGCCCTGCTAAGCCTCGCCGAGTCGCTGGAGGCCCTGGAAGAAAGGAAGAGGGCCATCAAGGCCTATCGCTCCCTGCAGGAGCTGGAGCCCAAGGACCCCCAGCCGCTGCGGGGCATCGCCCGCCTGCAGATGGAGCTAGGCAACATGGAGGAGGCGATGATGAGCTACCAGAGCATCCTCATGCTGCGGCCCGGCGATGCGGAGGCCCGCGAGGGGATAGAGAGCATAAAGCGCGCCCAGGAGGCCGCCGCCGCTGCCAGCGAGCCCGGTCAGTAATCGGTCATCTCCGATTTCATGAACTCCCGCAACAGGCAGGTGGCGTAGTTCCCCTTGCTCAGGGAGAAAGAGAGCCGGTAGCTGTCATGGGACGCATCGATGGAGAGGCCCTCCACGGGGCTCATGATCTCGCGGCGGCTGCCGCGGGAGTTGCAGCGGGGCATCTCGGGGACCTGGAAATCCTCCGGGCTCAGGCCTTCGGACTCCACCGCCCTGCGCTCGATCTCCCCCATCTCCCCTTCGGCGAAGCGGCTCTCGCTGCCGAAGAGCAGGGCGCTGACGAACGCCTTTCCCTGGGACACCTGTTCCTCCACCAGGTCGATGTTGGCCTCCGTCACCGGCACTGGCCGGTCATGGATGGGGACCCTCTTCTCAGCGATGGTCAGCACCAGGTCGCCCAGCAGAGGCCTCTCCAGCGGAAGCCCGCGGCGCATCCTCTCGCTCAGGATGCGGTTGAAGATGTAGGACTGGTAAGCGTGAACGAACATCATCTGCAGGTTGTCGGGCAGCTGCCGGAGCGAGCCTGAGTAATCGCCGGGGCGGCGGGCCAGATGCTCCACTATGGTCCTCTCGAAGCTCATCCCGGGCGGGAAATCGCCGAGCAGGTCCTGGCGTCCGTCGGGCTCACGCAGCTCCTCCCGCACCCGGCGTTGCTCATCGCTTTCGTAAGGGGAGGGATGGGAGAGGTAGCTGAGGACCGCCTCCCGGAAATCCCCCTTGACTATGTGCCTGCCGACAAGATGCGTTATGGGCCTGGTCACCCCGAAGCGCTGCACCCCGAAGTAGTTGGGGAACCCCCCTAGCGCCTCAAGCTCGCCCTTGGTGCGCCCCAGGTCGGCGGCGAGCTCGGGGCCGCTGAGCCGGCACTCCCTGACGGTCACATCGAAACGGTTGCCGATGAGGTCGCCTATGCGCACCGGTCGGGCGGCGCGGTAGACCTCACCGACAGTAACGTCCTTCAGCGCCAGGGCGAGAAGGTCCTCGTCAGCGACCTCGAAGGACATGAGCTGGCTGGTGACGGCCCTCTTGTCCTTGGTGCCGGCGAAGCCGATGCGGTTGCGGGAGATCCGCAGCGCCCGCGAAAGCTGCCTGACCAGGCGGTTCATCTCCCAGTTGCGGCTGGTCACCTTGGCGATGGCATAGGCGCCGTCCTGCTTCGGCGGCGGAAGGTCGGAGATCTCCTCGACGATGAAATCGTCCGCCTCGAGCTTGATGCGCCCGCCGCTCCCCGCGCTCTCGGAATGATAGAACTCAAGGCCGATCGAGGCCTCATCGCTGCGGCAGGGCGAGGGGACCATGCTCAGATATGTTCGGAAATGGTCTCACGGGCGGCGCGGAAGTCCTCCACCAGCGATTCGGTGGCTCTTTTGAAAGCGGCCTCCGGGTCCCCGTCACTGACCTTGATCATTATGACGGGGTCCTCCAGCTCGGGATGGACATCGGTGAACTCCGCGTCCAGGACCGCGCCGTCACAGAGTATCCTCCCCAGGATAGGGTTGATGACTGTCATGTCCGGGTCCTTGACGCCAACGTAGACGGTGTCCGCGGTCTTATCGATGAGATGGAGCTCCATGGCCTTGTCATATCGGTAAGGTTCTTAAAACTTTGCTGACGCCTCTCAGGACGGCGACTGGGACCTGTACATCGCCAGCAGCTCGTTGGCGGTGGTGGCCTGCTCCGGCCCTTTGTCGTCCCTCACCCTGCCGGTGAAGCGGGGGAAGCGCAGCGCCAGGCCGGAGCCGTCCGGCAGAGAGGAACTTGCGGCGGTGTGCACCGGGCTGAGGCTTATCTCCGCCCCCATGACCTCCAGCACCAGCGCCGGTTCGAACCAGTGGTCCGCCTCCATCCGGGTGCTCAGGCTGAGGGGAGGTGAGGGGGACGAATGGGGCTCCAGCATCCCCGGCAGCTCGGCGAGGAAGGCGTCATCGAAGCCGCTGCCCAGTTTGCACACCGTCTGGTATACGTCGCCCTCAGGGTCGTAGACCGCCATCAGCAGGGCGCCGTAGACACCCTTCCTCTTGCCCTTGCCGGCGAAGGCCCCCACCACCACCAGGTCGAAGGTGTCGCTGAGGTCGCTGCGGTAGTCCTTCTTGTATTTGATCCAGAGGAAGCCTCGGCTGCCGGCGCGGTAGACCGAATTGTCCTGCACCGACTTGGCCATTATCCCCTCGCAGCCCGCATCCAAGGCGGCATTGAAGAACTCCTCCGCCTCGGAGGCGCTCTCGACCACTTCCATCCTCGACAGCTGCAGCCCCTCCCCCTCGTCGATGCAGGACTGCAGAAGCTCGCGTCTGCGCGGGAAAGTATTCAAGGTAAGGTCCTCGCCGTCGAGCTTGACGCAGTCGAAGAGGAAGAGCCGCACCGGATAGTCGCGAACCGCCTCCTCCATGCCGAACTTGCGGCGTCGATGGGCCACCTCCTGGAAGGGCAGCAGCCTTCCGCTCTCCCGCTCCACCGGCACGCATTCGCCCTCCAGGATGGCCTCCTGGCCCTTGAAGGAGCGCTGCAGGCTCTCCACCACGTCCGGGAAGTTGGAGGTGAGGTCCTCCAGCCTCCGCGAGTATAGGGTGACGCCAGAAGGGGAGATGTGCGCCTGCACCCGGACGCCGTCGTACTTGTACTCCAGGGCGCAAACGCCCCCCAGCTTGTCCAGCACCTCCTCCAGTGAAGGCAGGCGCTCGGCCAGCATGGAGCGCAGCGGCCTCCCCACCTGCACCTCGATGGCGCGCACCGCCTCCATCCCTCCCTCGGCCAGCTGCTGGGCGACGGTGCCGATGTCGGAGCTGACGTTGAACGCCCGCTCGATGTCGGCGCGGTCCTCCTTGGCGCCGAAAGCGAGGGCCAAGGCGTCGAGGATGGTCATGGAGGCGGCCCCCACCCTCATCCTCCCCGTGACGGTGCGGCAGAGGTAGCGGGCCTCGAGGGGCGAGGCGTCGTGCAGAAGGCTGGTCAGCAGCTTGACCTTGGTGCTCTGGGAGTTGCGCCCCTCGGCGGACTCGATCCCCCGCAGGTTGCCGACCACCCTCTCCAGGGTCAGGGGCTGGGAGAAGAGGTTGGTCTGCACCTTCTGCGCCACCGCCCTCTCCGCCACCGCGCCCAGGTCCCCCTCCTTCATCCATAGCTCCGTGACCTGCTCCTCGGGTAGCCTTGAGACCTCGATTATGGCGCGGAGGATGAGCTTGTCAGCCATTCCCAGCTTCTCGGTCACATGGTCGGGGTTGAGCTTGCCCTGGGTGAGGTAGACCACCTGCCTCAGCTCCTCGGGCGGGACCATCTGGTAGAACTCCGCCAGTATGGAGGGCATCTCCAGCCGGCTGCTGGTGCCCTCCAGCCGGTCATAGCAACGCGCCAGCTCCTCATAGAGCATGGGGCCGGTAATGCTCTGGGCTCTATTAATCATACCGTCATCGGCCGGCGAAGCTGTTGAGGGAGCTCTGAGCCCTGCTGCGCTCCTCGACCTGCCGGCGGGCCCTCAGCTCCCGGTCCAGGGTCTGCAGGCGTTTCTTCATCCTCTTCTCCTTCCCCAAGGAGGAGTTCTGGAACGCCTCGTCCCTCGTCCCACGCGTGACCAGGATGTGCACCGCGCCGTCCTTGAAACGGCCGGTGCGGCCGCGGCGCTGTATGCTGCGTATCTCCGAGGGCACCGGTTCGTAGAACAGCACCATGTCGGTGTTGGCGACGTCCAGGCCCTCCTCCCCCACCGAGGTGGCAACAAGCACGTTCACCTCCCCCTCGCGGAAACGCTCGAGCACCTCCGCCTGCCCCCTCTGCTTCAGCCCGTCGTCCCCCGATTGCCCGATGAGCCTGCCCACCCTCGCCTCCGGAATCCGCGACAGGCGGTCCGCCACCATCTCGCAGGTGTCACGGTAATGGGTGAAGACCAGCACCTTGGAGCCCGGCTCCTCGTCAAGCTGCCTGCTCACCAGGCTCATGACCCTCGATACCTTGGGATGCTCGGTCCGCGTGGCCGCCAGCATCCGGCGCAGCTCATCGTACTCAGGATGCGCCAGGAGCTCTCTGGTGGCCCTGCTGGCTCCCTCCTTCGAGCGCTCCTCCTCCAGGCGGTCGAGGAAGCGCGCCAGCGCGGTGCTGCCCTGGGTCTCGGCCAGCCCTATGGCGTGGAGCAGCTTCATGGCGATGGCCTGCACCGTCAGGGCGCGGTAGACGCTGTGCGTCCTCTCCCCGTGGGCGGCGCGCGCCTGCAGTGCCCTCCCCAGCGAAAGAAGCCTCTTGGTGGTTGCCACCGAGCGGTCCTCGATCATCCTCAGCTCCACCAGCTCGTCAACCTTCTCGTCCAGCAATCCGCGGAGGACGCTTACCATTGCCTCCAGGTCCTCCGGGAGGTCCAGCTCCAATGTCTTGAGCTGGATGCGGTGAACATAGGGGCGCACATCGGGGTCCTCCTCGGTGCGAACCTCGATGCGGAAGAGCCGCAGGTTCTCGCAGACCTCCATGATCCGCTTGCTGTCGCTGCCGGGGGATGCCGTCATCCCCATGCTCAGGCCGTCATGTAGGCGGTAGCGCTCGGCCACCTTAACGTAGGCGTAGTCCCCCACGGCGCGGTGCGCCTCGTCGTAGACCAGCAGCCCCACGTCCTCCAGGCCGTAACGGCCCTTCTCCAGGTCGTTGGCCACCACCTGCGGCGTGGATACCACCGCCCGGTTCGAGCTCCAGACCTCGGACCTCTTCTCCGGGGAGGTCTCCCCGGTCATCGACGCCACCTTGACGGATGGCATCATGCCCTGGAGCACGCCGCGGTGCTGCTCCACCAGCGGCCTGGTCGGGGCGAGGAGGAGGACCTTGCCCGCGCCGCGCTGCAGGACCTCGGCGATCACCAGGAGGGAGATGATGGTCTTCCCCATGCCGGTCGGAATGACGATCAGCGTCGATTCCTTGGAGCATATGCGGGCCAATGAGAGCTGGTATTCGCGCTTCTCGACGGCGCCCTCCTCGATCAGGGGATGGGAGACGTGCACGCTCATCCTATGATGAAGCTAATAAAATAAGATGTTGGGGAAGGGGGTTGAAAATAGGTTTCAGTTGCAGCCGCTGTTGCAGCTGCCGCAGGCGTTGGCGTTGGGGTTCTCGATGGTGAGCCCAGTGCCCATCTGCGGGTCGTCGATGAACTTGATGACGCAGCCCTCGAGCTCGTTGCCCGCCTCCTCGTCGTAGTAGAACGAGAAGCCGTCGAGGGCGATCTCGCTGTCGCCCTCCTCTTTCTCGGGCTGGAACTTCATGCCGAACTGGGGTCCGGAGCAAGCCATCCCCGCCAGGTATATCTTGACGCCCTGGCCCTGTTTGTCGTTGGTCTCCAGGAGCTCCTTCAGGAACTTCTCTGCTTCGGGAGTAATCTCTACCATGATAGATTCACCTAGCCGTAGACAGAAAATCGCTTATATAAACAAATTACCCCCTTACCAAACATGCCTGGGCGCTCAGTAGGGTTTTTATCGCCGCCTTGGCCTTTCATCCTTGAGCACCATGGAAGGGACGCACGAGCTGGAGATATGCGGGGCGAGGATAAGGATCGAGGACGGCAAGGCCGAGGTGCTCGCCCCTCCCAAGGTGGAGCGCTGCCCGATGAGGTCCCGGGTCTACGGCGTGGAGCGGGAGAGCGAGGCCAGCGTTCTCGAGACCTTGAGGATGAACGTCGAGGACTGGGGGATGTTCACCTCGGAGCGGAGGCTGCGCACCGAAGAGAGGACGGTGAGCTTCGGGGCGTCGGAGATAATCAGCGACGGCCTGCGCGACGGCCTATTGGACGCGGCGGTGACGGTCTGCGAGGGGGCGGGCACCTTCGTCTGCAGCGACCCCCAGGTCCTGGAGGCGGTGGGCGCCCACATGACCGGCGTCCTATCCACGTCGCCGATAGCGGCCATACAGGAGGGCCTGCGGGAGGCGGGATGCTCCCTGCTTTCCGACGACGCCGTCATAGACCAGTCCGCCGGCCTGGCGCTGGCGGCGGAGCTGGGCCACCGGAGGGTGGCGGTGACATTGATGGGCAAGGACGCGATGTCCGCCCAGGCCCTCAAGGCCCAGGGTGATGCCCTGGGCATCGAATGCCTGCTCTTCGCGGTGCACACCACCGAGGTCTGCGGCTTCACCGCCGAGATGCTGGTCCACTTCTGCGATGTGGTATACCTCTGCGCCTCGGCGAGGCTATGGGAGAAGGCCGGCGCCAAGGCCAAGGTGCAGATGGGGTCGGGCATACCGGTCCTGGGCATGACCAGAAGGGGGAAGGCGCTGATACTCAACCGGGCGATGTCGGTAGAGGACCCGCTGCTGTTGGTCAAGTCGGAGCTGCCGCGTGCCGACCTGGGCGAGCAGCCGCAGCCCCTGTACAAGCCTGACTGCGCATCCGATCTGCTCGGCGGCGGATAGGCGGTTTTGAAAATGAAATAAAAAAACCGGATGGTCGGGCCATCCGCTTATAAGATGTTTATCTTCCGCGGGGCGGGCTCGGGGTTGGCGGTCTTCAACAGCACCTCGAGGATGCCGTTGTTGTACTCCGCCTTGGCGGACTCCGGGTCCACCTCCGCTGGAAGCTTGAGAGCCTTGTGGTACTTCCGGCTCTCGGTGTCCACCGACACGGTCATCGACCTCTCGGTGGTCTGGAGGTCTATGTCCTCCTTGGACACGCCTGGAAGCTCCACCACGATGCGGAGCTCGTCGCCCTCGTGGCAGACGTCGGCGAACGGCTCGCGCACGCCCTCCTTGCCGGTCGGCAGGGCCTCAGAGCCCTTGTCGGGCTGGCCGAGGCCGGTGCCGAACTCGCGCACATGAGGGACCCCGTCGGGGCCGCGGTACATGGTGTAGCCCCATACGCGCGCCCCGGGGGGGCCCTCCTTGCTGCCGAGGAACTCGTTGAACAGGCGGTCCAAGCGGTCCTCCATGTCACCCAGTCCGAACCTTCGGAACAGCTCTTCCCATTCTTTCATCTCTATCACCTCACATACTGCATCTTCTCCGCGAGCTCGCTCATGCGCTCAAGCTCGCGCTTCGAGTGGGGCACGACCGTTTCCAGGGCCTTCTGGAAGTGCGCCATGCCCACCTTCTTCGCCCTGAGCTCCTCGTCGGACGGCATCTCGCCGCCCTCGACGATCTCACGGACGGCCAGCATGACCGCCTCGTTGACCACCGCGGCGAGGTCGGCGCCGCTGTACTCCTCGGTCCTCTTGGCGACCTCATCGAGGTCCACGTCGTCATCCAAGGGCTTGCCCTTGGCGTGTATGCCGAGGATGGACCTCCTGGCATCCTGGTCGGGCATCCCGATGTAGATGCTCTTGTCGAAGCGGCCCGGCCTCATCAGCGCGGGGTCGACGATGTCGGGCCTGTTGGTGGCGGCGATGACCACCACGTCATGCAACGACTCCAGGCCGTCCATCTCCGTGAGCATCTGCGATATCACCCTCTCGGTGACCTTGCTGTCCTCGCCGCCTCCGCGGGTGCCGGTTATGGAGTCGATCTCGTCCATGAATATCACGCAGGGCGAGGCCTGCCTCGCCTTGCGGAAGGTCTCACGGACCGCCTTCTCCGACTCCCCCACCCACTTGCTGAGGAACTCGGGCCCCTTCACGTTTATGAAGTTGGCCTCGCTCTCGGAGGCCACCGCCTTGGCGAGCATCGTCTTGCCGGTGCCCGGGGGGCCGTAGAGCATTATGCCCCGGGGCGGCGAGGCGTGCATGTGCTCGAAGACCTTGCCGTACTTCAGCGGCCACTCCACCGCCTTCTTGAGCTCCAGCTTGGCCTCCTCCAGGGCGCCGATCTCGTCCCACTTGAGCTTCGGCCTCTCGATGAGCACCTCCCTCAGCGTGGAGGGCTGCATCTCCTTGAGGGCGTTGCGGAAGTCGTCCCACTCCACGTGTATGGAGTTGAGCACGTCCATGGGTATCTCCTCCACATCGAGGTCGAGCTCGGGGAGTATGCGCCGCAGCGAGGCCATGGCGGCCTCCTTGCACAGCGCCGACAGGTCGGCGCCCGCGTAGCCATGGGTGATCTCCGACAGGCGGTTGAGGTCAACATCCTCCTGCAGGGGCATGCCCCGGGTGTGGATCTCGAGGATCTCCAGCCTCCCCTCCTTGTCGGGGATCATTATCTCTATCTCGCGGTCGAAGCGGCCGGGCCGGCGCAGCGCCTCGTCCAAGGCGTTGGGGCGGTTGGTGGCGCCGATGACCACCACCTTGCCCCGGCTCTCGAGACCGTCCATCAACGAGAGCAGCTGGGCGACGATGCGCCTCTCCTGCTCCCCCTGGACCTCGTCCCTCTTGGGGGCGATGGAGTCGATCTCATCGATGAAGACGATGCTGGGGGCGTTCTCCTCCGCCTCCTTGAAGATCTCGCGGAGCCGCTCCTCGCTCTCACCGTAGAACTTGCTCATTATCACCGGGCCGCTGATGGAGACGAAGTTGCTGCTCGTCTCCCCGGCCACGGCCTTGGCGAGCAAGGTCTTCCCGGTGCCCGGGGGGCCGTGCAGCAGCACGCCCTTGGGGGCCTCGACGCCGAGGCGCCGGAACAGCTCGGGGTGCTTCAGCGGGAGCTCGATCATCTCCCGCACCCGCTTGACCTCGTCGCCGAGGCCGCCGATGTCCTCATAGGATATCTTGGGCACCGATCCGGTGTCCTGGGCGGGCTTCTCGGCTATCTTGACCTCGGTGGAGCGGGTCATCAGCACCGCGTCAGCGGCGGGGTTGAACGCAGTCACCACCAGGTCTATCTTGTTGCCCATGACGCTGAGGGTGAGTATGTCGCCCTTGGCGAACGCCCTCCCCTCCATCGTCTGTGACAGGTACTGCTCGCCCCCCTGGATGCGGAGCTGCTCCGTGGGGGCGAAGGTGATCTTGCTGGCGTTCTTGACCGTGACCTTCTTGATGTCCACGCGCTCATCGATGCTGGTGCCGGCGTTGCGCCGGGTCGATCCGTCCATCCTTATGATGCCGCGGTTGGCGTCCTCGGGGCCGCCGCGGAGGACCTTGGCCACCGTCCTCTTCTTTCCGTCTATCTGCACTATGTCCCCCGCTTTAAGGTCCAGTATGTCCATTATCTCGGGGTCGATGCGGGCTATCCCTCGGCCCGCCTCGCTCGGTTTCACCTCGGCCACCTTCAGGGCCTTGTCCTTGTCAGCCATCGTGACTCACCTCCTGTGTCTCCTTCTCCTTGTCATCCGCGGCGGCGTCCATCATGTCCTCCAACAGCTCCGAGCATTCGTCGCTGTTCATGGACAGCCTCCGGGCTATCTCATCCATCGTCAGCTTGGGGTTGTTCATCATCTCGTACATCAGGGCGCGGGCCCGGTAGTGCTCCTCGTCCAGGTCGAGGAGGGAGTAGGCGGCGGATATGATCTCCCTCCGGCGGTCGACCATCTCCGATCGCATTCTCTCCAGCTCCTCGATCTCATCGTCGAGGCGGGCCACCATGCCTCTCGCCTCCATGACGTCGTTGAACCTCCTCTGCTTCTGCTTCTTCTCCCTCTCCTCTCTGCCCTCGGGGGAGATCAGCCGGGCGGAGAACATGCCGTCCCGCATGTCCACCACCAGGGTGAACTCCGAGCTGGTGACGTACTGCTTCCGCTCCGGGCCGCGTTTGCTGCTCTGCGCGAAGCTGCTCACCAGCCCGCTCTCCTCGAGGGTGTTGAGATGCTTGATTATGGCCGGCTGGCTCACCCGCAGCTCCTTGGCGAGCTGCAACGGGTAGTGCGGCTCCCGCACCAGCGCCTCCATTATCCGGCGCCGGGTGGGGTTGTTGATCGCCGCCAACAGCCGGTCCACCTCCTTCATCCAATCACCTGGTTGTAATCTCATTGTTAGCAACCATGTATGTGTTAGTCCTACTATATAAAGGTTACTTTATGACCCTAGCACCTGCCGCTGTGCTTCCGAAAACATCCGTGCACAATATTGCGATAGTAATAGACAATTGTATAGCGAAGAAACCTTAATATATACAATTGCGTATCGCAAAAACGCAAAAAGTGTGCAAATGCCTAGACATTTGTCTAATGTCTCGGGCAGATGCGCGGGAAGGACAAATCCCATGAAGCACGCAATAGCAAAGCCCGTAGCCGCCCTGGCCATGGTGGCGTTCGTCGCCGTCATGGCCATGCCAAGCGTCTCCGCCGCCGGTGCCGCCCTCGATCCCGCCAGCATGTCGTGGATCATGGTCTCCACCGCGCTGGTGATGTTGATGACGCCCGGAGTGGCCCTGTTCTACGCCGGCATGCTCCGCAAGGAGAGCGTCATGTCGATTCTGGGGCAGACCATGATGATGATGGTACTGGTAACGCTGGTATGGATCACCATCGGTTACTCCCTCGCCTTCGGCCCCACCGCCGGAGGGATAGTGGGCGGCCTAGACCACATACTGTTGAACAACGTCTCCTACAGCGAAAGCACCGTGGAAGCGGGGCTGCCTGACCTGCAGTTCATGCTCTTCCAGCTGACCTTCGCCATGATCACCGCCGCCCTGGTCCTCGGGGCGGTCGCCGAGAGGACCAAGCTCAAGGCCCTGGTCATATTCATGGTCATATGGTCCATCGTGGTGTACGCCCCGATAGCCCACTGGGTATGGGGCGGCGGCTGGTTCGATGAGCACCTGGTCTCCCTCGACTTCGCGGGAGGCACGGTGGTGCACATCTGCTCTGGCGTCACCGCTCTCGCCCTGGCGATGGTGGTCGGCCGCCGCGGTTCGAACATACAGAAGGACCGCCCGCACAACCTGCCTCTCGTCTTCATCGGCGGTGCCCTGCTCTGGTTCGGCTGGTTCGGCTTCAACGGCGGGTCGGCGCTCGCCGCCGACGGCATCGCCGTCAACGCGATGGTCGTCACCCAAATATCGGCCGCGGCCGCCGCCGGCACCTGGGCTCTGATAAACTGGTTCCACCTCGGCAGGCCCGGTGTCCTCGGAATGGTCACCGGGGCCATAGCCGGGCTGGTCGGCATCACTCCGGCCGCCGGTTTCGTCGGGCCCGTGGAGGCGATCGTGATAGGCATCGGCGCCGGCGCGCTCTGCTACGCCGTGGTGGCCCTGAAGCACAAGCTGAGGGCGGACGATGCGCTCGACGTGTTCGCCGTCCACGGGGTCGGCGGCGCCTGGGGCGCATTGGCCACCGGCATACTCGCCGTTCCCGCCATAACCTCGGACGCTGGCGCCGATGGCGTCAAGGGTTTGATATACGGCGGAACCGATCTCTTCGCTGGCCAGCTGATAACCGTCGGTGTTACCGCGGTCTACGCCTTCGTCCTGTCCTTCGTCATAATCAAGGTCATAGCCAAGTTCATGGACATACGCCTTGAGAAGAAGGAGGAGATGATCGGTCAGGACCTGATCGAGCACGGGGAGGCCGCATATGACATCTGAGGTGACCGCATGATAAAGATAGAGGCCATAATACGTCCGGACAGGCTCAAGTCGGTCAAGCAGGCCTTGACGGAGGTGGGCATCAACGCCATGACCATCGCCAACGTCAAGGGCCGCGGCGAGCAGGCAGGGCTGGAGTTCACAGCCCGTACCGGCCTGTTCCGCATCGATGAGCTCCCCAAGGTCAAGATCGAGGTCTTCATCGAGGACGAGGACGAGGACAAGGTGATAGACGCCATCCTCGCTTCGGCCCGCACCGGTGAGATGGGCGACGGAAAGATCTTCGTGTCACCGGTCACGAGGGCGTTGAAGATCAGGACCGGGGAGGAATGGCGCTACGCCTGAGGCCTCTCCAAACCCTTTACCCACTTCTATTTTTTCACTCTTCGAACGCCTCTTTCAGCTTGCGGAAGGCGTAGGACTGCGTCCTGTTCATCGCGATCATGGAGCCCACCATCATCGCCTCCATCACCTCGTCGCGGCCGACGCCGAGCCGCTTGGCGTGCTTGATGTGCACGTCCATGCAGTGCTCGGCGCAGCTGGCGCTTGCCGCTCCGATGGCCACCAGCTCCCTCTCCCTCTCGCTGAGGGCGCCCTGCTCCATGAAGACCGCCTTGCTCAGCTCCACCTGCGGCACGAAGAGGCCGGGATGGGAGCTCAGCACCTGGTTCACAAGGGGAACGAAGCCGTAGGCCCTCTCGATGGCCTCCAGCATCCTCTGCACCCTGTATTCCGCTGAATCATCCTTCTCAGAACCGCTCATGGCGAAGAATCAGGCCGCGCATATATGACGTTAAGCCCCGCTGAGCTCCCTGAGCTCCATCAGCAGACGGCGCTCGCGGTCCAAGGGGACCCGGGCGCCGGCGCTGCGGGGATGCCCTCCGCCGCTCACCCCATGGCAGAGGGTGAAGCGCTCCGCGAAGGCCCCGAGGTCCACGCCCCCCTCCTTCAACCCCCGCAACGATACCGAGGTGTGGCTGTCGCGGCGGTGCATCAACGCCGCGTAGGACAGCCCCTCCCTACCGGCCACATGGACCAGGGCCCTGGTGCCGAAACCGAGCAGGCTGTCCCTCCCTTTGAGCTCCAGCACTCCGATCTCCCCGTAGACGCGCATGCGGTCGCGGACCATGCCCAAGGCCCGGGGCCACCTCCTCTCGTTCTGCACGGTGAGGAACCTCCTCCATATCAGCGGCACTTCTGAAGGCCACTGGGCCTGGGAAAGCTTTAGCGCGGCACGGTAGCGGAACACATCGTCCTTTATGTTCGCCCTCCATGAGAAGTCCAGCACCTTGGCCTCGCGGGCCATCCTGCGGGGGCCGTGCTCCGCGTCCATCTCCTCCATCAGCGGCGTGCTCATGTACTCGACGCTGTCGGCGATGGCCACCAGGTGGGGGAACTCATCGCTCGCGCCCAGGAAAGATGCCAGCACCGAGGCGGCGCTGCGCCCCTCCTCCAACACCATCCCGGCCCGGGGGTCATCGGGGAAGCGGCAGGGATGGTGGTCCACGATAGTGGCCTGGCGCCCATCACAGGCCTGCAGCAGGCCCTCGTCGGGGCAGATGTCCACCACATATACCTCCCGGGAATGGCGGTCCTTGGAGATCACGGCGGAGGCCGCGGAGGGAGAAGTAACGAAGGAGACCCGGCACAGGGGATAGCGGCTCAAGAAGACGGCAGCTGAGACCAGGCCGTCTACGTTGCCCCTCGTTATGAGATGGGTCTCGCGGGCGTCCTTGTTGATGAACATGGACATAAGCAGTATAACGTTTATAGGATATAAACAGTCCCACTATCCAGGCATAGCATAGCTGTACTCTAAGCCGTTATATGCGGAGGGGAACGCTGATGTGGCATAGGAAAGGTGCATCGAAATGAGCAGCGAGATATGTCTACAGAGCGCGTTCCAGAAGGCGGGAAGGGACTTCGGCTACAGCGCGGTGAAGGCGGAGTTCACCCCCTTCAAGGAGTTCAAGGTCAGGTGGCAGCGCTCGGCGGGATGGGCCGAGTTCCAGGTCTCGGACTATCTGATGGATGCCGACGAGATGATGATGGAGGGGCTGGCACGCGTCCTTTTCATGCGGATAGCCAAAGGGAAGAGGTCCAACTATCCCGAAGAGCTCAAGGACTGGATGACCTCCCAGGACTTCGTGCGCAACAAGCAGCCGGTCTACCTCCGCCGCAGCCGAAACCTCTCCCGCAGCAGCGAAGGCAGGCACTACGACCTGAAGGACTCCTACGAGAGGCTGATCGCCGCCGGCCTGGTGGAGCGGGACGTGGAGGCCTTCCTGTCCTGGACGTCGCGGCCCAATCTCCGCCGGGTCGGCTACTGCAGCGTCCTCATGAAGGTGATCGCGGTCAGCTCCGCGCTCGATGACGAGGTGGTGCCCGAGTACGTCACCGAGTACGTCCTCTACCACGAGCTGCTGCACTTGGCCAACGGCCTCTCCCTGGACGGTCAGGCGCACGATGAGGAGTTCCGCAGATGCGAGAGGCTGCATCCGCGCTGGAAGGAGGCGGAGGAGTGGCTGAAGAGGCTCTCACTGCAGCTTTGACGGTCAACGTTTAATAAGCCGCAAGCGAATGGAATCAAGCGGCCATGTCATGGCTACGGTGATTCAATTGAACATAAGGGCAAAGAGCATGATGACGTTCCTGATGGTGTACGCGGCCATAATGGCCATCCTGTCATTGGGGATGCTATGGAATTTCGTGACCGACACCGAAGGGGGGTTCGCCGGGCTCAGCGCCCTGCTGGCCGTCCTGTTCGGAGCGGCGGCCTTCTTCATCTACAAGTGGAAGGTCATAGGCTATTACTCACTGATCGCCGCCCTGGTCCTGGAGACCTTTCTGTTGCTTGCGGGCTTCGACACATCCTTCCCGGAGCTCATATCCTCCCTGACCGCGTTCCTGTCCAAGCTGATGGTGAACCTCTTCATCATCTTCTGGTTGCTGCAGGGGGAGCAACGCCGGTTGTTCAAGTGAGCTACAAACCCCTTACCCCTTCTTTCCACAGCTCCATTCTCCCGTCCTGATGATCCTCAGCGGACGGGCCAGATGCTGCATGTCCTGCATCAATCGACGCCGATGACGGCAGAGGGCGTACATGCCGTTACTGATTGCCCGTCTGGGTCCGGGTCAGAGCATGCAGCGGCTCAGACAGGGCCCTGGCCCTCGTCGATCAGCGCCGCCAGCATCCCCCTGCCCCGTCGGAACTTGCGCCGCAGCTCCGCCTCGGCGCGCTCCTCGGCGCCGCGGGGCGCCATGCTCCGCATGAGTATCTCGGTGCGGGGGCGGTGGCAGTCGCTGCACAGGGTCTTCAGGTTGCGGGGGTCGTCGCCGCCCCCCATGCTGCGCGGCAGCACATGATGCACCTCCACCAGCCACCCTGGCCGGGGGGACAGGTCGGCGCCGCAGCACGAGCATCTTCCGCCGTCCCTCTCCAGCACCATCGCCCGCAGCTTGGGCCAGAGGGAGTGGCGGAGCCTCGGTGTCAGCGGGGGGAAGGGGATGTCCTCGCCGGCGATGATCCGCTCCGCGTCGGCGAGGGCGCTGCAGAGCAGCGCCGCCCTGAAGCTGCCGTGACCATCATCGCAGCCGCATGGCGGCCGCGGAGAAGGGGGCCCGCCTCGCGTGCTACGGTGTGGGCAGAGGGCCATGGCCTCAAGGTCGCAATCGCTGAGGCCCTCCAGGCCTTGGTCCGAGAGACGGAGGCAGAGGGACCATCTCCTCCCCCCGCCGTCACGGAAGACGCAGTCCATGCCAAGGGATGCCCGCTCTCGATAATAAGAATGGCGAAAGGGGGTGGCTGAAAATGGGTGTCCCTCGGCCTTAACACGTCCTTTCATGGTCGTGGCTTGACGCCACCCTCGGGACACTGACCCGGCCGAGGGGTTTTGTCGGGCCCCGGGGTTTCCTGTCATTCACAGCGCGATTCCTCGCAGCTCGGCAGGGACCTAACGGGGCTCTGTGCGTCCGTTCCGACGGGGGAGGCTAGGCCTTTCCACTCGTGCGGAGCGGACGGATTTCCACCGCTCTGCGTGTATAAAAACGATTGCCTCTGACGCTCCATTTAAATCCTCTGACGGCCTTGGCCCTCGGAGGCGTGGGCATGGAGGGGCACAGCATCGAGCCTTTGAGGGCGGAGCGCATCGCGGAGGCGAAGGAGCTTGTCGACTCCGTATTCCCGCATCAGAATCCCGGGGAGAGGGCCAGCTTCCTGTTCTTGGCTGGCGAGGAGAAGCTCAGGCACCGCCTGATATACGCCATTCCCGGCATAGAGCTCCTCGAATTCTGGGCGGCCATCTCGCCGGAAGGCCGTCTGGACGGCATCAGCGGCCTCTACTCCATGCGCGAGGACCGCCATGAGGCGCTCTGGCTCGGCTGGTTCGCCGTGCGCCCGAGCGCACGCGGCCAAGGCGTGGGCGGGGCCCTGCTCCGCCGGGCGATAGACGAGGCCCGAGGCCGAGGCGCCCATTTCCTCCGACTCTACACCAGCGACAGCGAACTCATCGAAGGCGGGGACATGGCCCAAGAGGTCTACGAGCGCTATGGACTGGCCGTGAAGAAAAGCAAGAACGCCTTGGCCGGCGTGAGGGTCAGCAGGAAAGGCATTGAGACCGTGAGGGTCAATAAGATGATCCGGGAGCTAAGGCTGCGCTGACACGGCCCGAGGGCGATAAGATTAATACCTGGCAAGTAGAAACGCCGACATCCATGTTGGAACGCATGTTCGCCCCGCGGTCGATCGCGGTGGTGGGGGCCTCCCGCGACCGTAAGAAGGTGGGAAGCATGCTGCTGTCCAACCTCTTGGCGGCAGGCTTCGATGGATCCATCTCAGTGGTGAATCCCGGGGCCGATGAGGTCCAAGGGCTGCCCTCCTATCCATCGCTGACGGCCATCGAGGGCGATGTCGACCTGGCCGTGGTGGCGGTCCCCGCGGCCGCGGTCAAGGAGGTCCTTCTGGACGCAGAGAGGAAGAAGGTGCCCGCGGCGGTGGTGATCAGCGCCGGCTTCCGCGAAGAGGGCTCGGAAGGCCGCCGGCACGAGGAGGGGCTCATGGAGGTGGTACGCCGCTCGGGCATGAGGGTGGTGGGGCCGAACTGCTTCGGCATAATGGACTCGGCATCGAGGATGAACGCCACCTTCACCAGTCTCTGGCCGGGGACGGGCAACATCGCCCTCCTCTCGCAGTCAGGGGCGGTGGGCTCCACTGTCCTCGACTGGATGCTCAAGATGCGTCTGGGGATATCCCGCTTCGCCTCCCTCGGCAACAAGATGGACGTCGACGAGGCGGACATGCTGAGGCTGCTGGCCGAGGACGAGGGCACAAAGGTCGTGGCCGCATACATCGAAGGCCTGGAACGGGGAGGCCCCTTCCTCGAGGCCGCCGCCGAGACCAGCGCCGTAAAGCCGGTGCTGGTGCTTAAATCGGGCAGGTCGGAGTCAGGAGCGAAGGCGGCCTCCTCCCACACCGGATCGATGACCGGGAGCGACTCGGTGTACGAGGCCGCCTTCGAGAAGGCCAACGTGATAAGGGTGGACGACCTCGACTCCCTATTCGATGCGATCAACATCTTCTCCCGCATGCCGGTCATCGCCGCTGACGGCATCGCGATCATCAGCAACGCTGGCGGCCTGGGGGTGATGGCGGCCGATGCCTGCTCCGAGGAGGGGATAGCCCTCGCCCAGCTCTCCCGCGACACGATGGAGGCCCTGGAGGAGCAGATGCCTGACATCGCCAGCTCCCTGAACCCCATCGACCTGCGCGGCGACGCGAGTGCCGACATGTTCGTAAAGGCCATCGAGACGGTCTCCGGCGACCCCGCCGTGAACGGCATCGTGCTGCTGTCGGCGCCGGTGGACACCGTGGACCTCGACGCGGTAGCCGAGGCGGCGGTGGGGGCCTACGACGGCTCCATGCCGGTGACGGTATCATTCCCGGGAGGGTCGGACTGCGACCGCTCCTTGGAGGCGGTGAGGAAGGGAGGACTCCCCGATTTCCCCTCCCCGGAGCGGGCGGTGAGGGCGATGGCGGCCATGCTACGTTACCGCCAAAGCCTCGACGGCGAGGACCCCCACCCCGCACCCCGTGTCGAAGGCCGGCGCGAGGAGGCGAAGGAGGTGCTGCGCAGAGCCCTCGACGAGGGCCGCGACAGCCTCTCCGAGGAGGAGGGGAAGCTAATCCTGAGGGCTTACGGGGTGCCAGTGCCCGACGAGGGCAGCGCTGAGACCTGCTCCGAGGCCCTGGAGGTAGCTGAGGCCATCGGCTACCCGGTGGTGATGAAGATCGTTTCCGCGGACATTCTCCACAAGACCGACATCGGCGGCGTCATCGTCGGCATCGATGACGCTGAAGCGGTGAGGGAGGCATTCTCCCTGCTGATGGAGAGGGCGAGGCGCGCCTTCCCCCAGGCGAAGGTGGAGGGCGTGTCGGTGCAGAGGATGGTCAGGGGGGAGGAGGTGATAGTCTCGATGGTCAGGGACGAGACCTTCGGGCCGGTGCTTAGCTACGGGATGGGCGGGGTGTTCGTGGAGATATTGAAGGAGGTCAGCCAGCGGGTTCTGCCGCTTACGATGCAGGAGGTCGATGGATTGATAAGGTCGAACAAGGCATACCAATTGCTGAGCGGCGCCCGTGGGCGGCCCCCCGCCGACGTGGGGTCGTTGACGGACATCGTGGTCAGGGTGGCGGGCATCGCCGCCGACCTGGAGGAGATCCAGGAGCTGGAGATCAACCCGGTGATGGTGGGCAGGATGAAGGAAGGCAGCTGGGCGGTGGACGCCCTTGTCACTCTGAGGAGGACGGACGAATGAAGAAGATCTATCTGGTGTCGGTGGGGGAGAGGTCAGGGAAGACCCTGGTCTCCTTGGGGATAGCCCGCAACTTCCCCGGGAGGGTGCGGTTCTTCAAACCGTTCCGGGAGAACCTGGTGAACACGCCCAAGGGCCTGGTCGACCAGGACGCGTTCCTCATGGCCGAGGTGCTGAAGATGGACGACCTCGGGCCGCTCTCGCCGCTGGTCTACGACATATACGACCCGGTGGCGATGGAGGACATCACCAAGGCGTTCGAGGAGGCCTGCGCCGGCGCCGAGCTCGCCCTGGTGGAGGGCAGCCGCGACCTGACCACCGGATTCACCCATGGGCTGTCGCACATAGACATCGCCAAGGCCTTGGGGGCCTCCATACTCCTGGTCTCCTCCGACGACCCGCTGGCGATCGACAGCGTCTCCATGTTCGATTCGCTCTGCCGCGAGCGCGGGGCGATCATCTCCGGCGTCATCCTCAACAACTGCGAGAAGAGCAAGGCGAGGAGGGTCCTCGAAGAGAAGGGGCTGGAGGTCATCGGCGAGATACCCAACATACCCGACCTCAAGTCGTTCAAGGTATGGGAGGTGGTCGAGCTCATGGACGCCAAGGTCCTGGCGGGCGAAGGCGGCCTCGAGAAGGACGTCAAGAGCCTCCTGGTCGGAGCGATGAACCCGCAGACCGCCATCCGCTACATGCGCCGCAGCCATGGGAAGGCGGTCATCACCGGGGGCGACAGGACGGACATACAGATGGCCGCCCTCTCCACCGACACCTCGTGCATCGTGCTCACCGGTGGGATAAGGCCTTCGAAGACCGTCATGTCACGGGCCGAGGAGATCGACGTGCCGCTGCTGCTGGTGGAGTACGACACCCTCACATCGGCGGAGATGATAGAGCACTTGATAGCCCGCATCGAGCCGAGGGACCGCAAGAAGCTCGATCAGATAACCCGCGTGGTCCGCACCAAGGTGGACCTGGAGAGCATCTGGTCCTAGTCCTCGATTATCCTCTCGGGAGCGCCGGCGAAGCTGACCAGGGAATAGGCCTCCATGAAGTGCAGGGAGCCGGGTATCACTATGGTGTGCATCGGGCCCCCCAGGTCCTTGGCCATCAGCTCGCTGGCGGTGCCGGCGGCGACGCTCTCCTCCTCGCCGCCCACGCGGGAGGCCACGCATAGGACCGTGTCATCGTCCAAGAGGCCTCCCCCGAAAACCTCCTCCGCCGCCAGCAGCCATTCCAGCCCCTCCTCCGCGCTCATGAAGCGGCCCTCCTCGGCCCTTATGTCCAGAAGCACCATCGAATGCAGTCCCCGCGCCTTGTTCTCCAGAAGATGGTCGTAGGGCGACCGGGGGAGGTAGTCCCCCTCCCGCAGGGGGAGGGTCACGGTGCGGCCGAGCTTGTAGGGCTGCAGCCCCAGGGACGAAGGGCAGGCGGAGAAAATGGATATGCCATGGAGCAGCCTGGTCCTGACGCCCTCCTCCTCCGCCCTGATGCGCAGGTCGATATGGGTGGTGGCGGCCATGCTGTCCCCGGCGGTGACGAAGGCGACCTTGGCCCCTTTGGCGGCCTCGATCACCTGCTCGCTCTCCTCCACGCCGGCACGGTCCAGCATTACCACCTCTTTGCCAACGGCCTCCTCCAGGCTCTCCTTTCCGCCGTCCAGGAGTACGGACGTGTAGAATTCAGCGTAGATCTTGTCGCAGTCCTGCAGCTCGCGCAGGGCCTTGACGGTCATGCCCTCGGCGCCGCTCAGGCCCAGTCCGATGAACAGTAGCTCGCCGTCGCTCATCGGCGCCACAACAGGATAGCCGTTATTAACGGTTCCCCTGCCGCAAACCCAATTATACCCAATGCCCTTCCCGGTCCCATGGGATGGTGCCTGAAGGTGCCGCTCGCCGAAGGCGAGGACTGCCGCAGCAGCCTGCGGGAGAAGGGACTGCTAGACATGTCCCGGGCGATACAGAGGGAGGAGGACCACCTCCTCGTCCCGGTCGCCGGCCCGGTGCGCATGGACGGCGCCGAGCTGGTGGAGCGGGAGCTCCCGGCCTTGGAGCGCAAGGAGACCGACTACCGCCGGCTGGTGGAGCTGCCCGAGGGGCTAGAGAGGCTGCTGCCCAGCTCTTATGACGTCATCGGCGACGTCGCCATCCTGAAGCTGGAGCGGGACCTGGTCCCCTTCGCCTCTGATGTGGCGGAGGCATTGATGGCGGCCAGCCCGAGGCTGAGGTCCGTGGCCTTGGACCGGGGGGTCAGGGGCGAGACCAGGGTCAGGGACCTCGAGGTTGTCAAGGGCGATGAGGACCTGAGCAGCGTGCACACCGAGTACGGCGTGTCCATGGAGGTGGACCCGTCCTTGGCCTATTTCAACCCCCGCCTCGCGCGCGAGCGGAGGAGGGTGGCCTCCCTGGTGAGGGAGGGCGAGCTGATAGCCGACCTCTTCGCCGGAGTCGGGCCCTTCCCCCTCGTGATCTGCAGGCACTCCCATCCCCAGAAGGTCTACGCGATGGACATCAACCGCGATGCGGTGGAGATGATGGAGCGCAACATAGCCCGCAACCGGATGGAGGGCCGCATAGTCGCCCTGCACGGGGACGCCCGCTCCCTGCTGCCTCGGCTGCCCGCCCTCGACCGGGCGATAATGAACCTTCCGCAGTCGGCGGAGGAGTTCCTGGACATCGCCTTGGAAAAGGTCAGGAGGGGAGGGACCATCCATCTCTACCGGATAATGGAGAGGGACGAGCTCACCGCGTTCCAGGACAGGGTTCTGGACGAAGCGGCCTCCCTCGGCCATGACGTTGCCGTGGAATCGGTCCATGAGCTGAAGAGCTACTCGCCCCGCATGTCGGTGTACTGCTTCGACATAATCCGCTGACTCAACGCTTCAACGGCTCGAGGGTGACGCCCTTCTGCCCCTGATAGTTCCCGCTGCGCTCGGAATAGGCCCTCTCTGCCGGCGAGTGCAGCGCCTCGAAGACCATCTGGCAGAACCTTTCGCCGATGGGCAGCTGCAGGGCCTCCTCCGATGCGTTAAAGGCCCCCAGGGTCAGCGTGCCCTCGAAGCCGGCATCTATCTTCCCGAAGGCCCCCACGGCGCCGCGGCGTATCCAGGTGGTCCTCAGCCAGAGCTGGGCGCAGACGTCCGACGGCAGGCCGACCGACTCCGCCGTGGAGACGTAGAACATGCTGCCCGGAGGGATCGACGCGATGCCGCTGTCCACCACTCCGCCGTCCGCGGTGCGGACCTCGGCGATCCTCAGGTCGTAGCCGTTGGGGGTCAGGCAGGACTCCTGGAATCCGGATATCTTCAGCACAGCTCTGCCGATCATATCGACGATGGCATGGTCGGGAAGGACGCACATGCAATGCTCAACGCACTATGCGATAAAACCGATTCCCTCACTCCATCATGGTGTTTATCACGAGCTCGGCGAGGTCGGTGGAGTACTCGCCCACGCGGCGGATCGAGCCAGCGATGAGGCTTATGGCGATCGACTCCTCCACCTCATGCTCCTGGGCCATGCGGTTGATGTTCCTGCATTGCTCCACCAGAGGCCCCATGCCTTCGATGGTGTCGTTTGCCAGGTGGAGGTCCCGGTTGAACCATGAGTCCACCGCCGACATGAGGATGGCGAGCGCCTTGTTCCCGGCGTTGCGTATCTGCTGCACCACCTCCATGCTGACTCCCGCCTCGATCAGCTCGCGGGAGTTCTTGGCTATGTGGACGGCATGGTCCCCCACCCTCTCCAGGATCCTCCCCACTGTGAAGTTGGCGGTGATCTCCATGTGCGGCATGCCTATCTTCTGGGACACCAGGGAGTCCCGCTGGGCCATGTTCGACTGCCGCGATATCAGCCATTCCAGGCGGTCGATGTCCCGGTCCCTCTCGATGATGTCCTCGACCTTCTCCATATCGCCGTCCTCCAGCGCCTGGAAGGCATCGGAGAGCATGTTGCCCACCAGGACCCTCATGCGGTCGATGGACTTGTTGAAGCGCATCTCCGTGGGGTCTATCAGATCCTTGAGGATGATGCTGCTCTCACTCTCCTCCAGGATCTCCAGGCCGATGGCGATCTGCGTCAGGGAGGACACCGCGTCCCTGACGCTCGAGGGCATCCTCCCTTGCGAGCGTACCTCCAGAACCGAGAATCCGGCGATGTAGGCACCCACCATCTTGCGGTAAAGGAAGGCGGGGTCCTCCTCTCCGTCCACATCGAAGACCTTGGTGCTGACGCTGCTCTCCCATCTCGAGGGGGGAGTGACGATCAGGCTGCCGTCCGGACGGGTGACGAGGCCGAGGGAGTCGTTCTTCTTCAGATCGATCGATTTAGCCCATTCCTTGGGGAGGGTGATCACGAACGACGAACCACCTGTGACCTGAACCTTGCGGATCTCCACGGGACTACCTCAGTGTGGGATGAGGTTTCTCTCTATATATCTGATTCTGTTTCAATATAGAAGCGATTCAAGGTCCCCTTTATAAAGCAACGAGGATCACAGCGATTCCGCATGGTGAAGATGTCAAAGTCTCGCATAGCGGACCATGGCGTCAAGTGCTGGAATGCCGCAAAACAGCGTATACTAGTGGATTATATATGTATAGAGTCAGATAAAGTATAAATGATAACTATATAGATGATATTATTATGTATATATTATTTCGAATAAGTATATATTGAATGCCGGAACTGTATCCTCCGAGGTATAAATTTGGCAGAACAAGGCCTAAAGCAGCTGGTAATCGTGGCCGTGGTGGTCGCCCTGCTCACAGCGGGGACCATGACGGTCTTCGGCGGCGGGTCGGGAGGAGATGAGACGGAGATAAAGATCTCGGGATCCACCACTCTCTTCCCCATCATGACCGTGTTCCAGGAGCAGTATGAGAAGGAGACCGTGGGCGTGAGCCTAACCATATCAGGAGGCGGCTCCGGCATCGGCATCAACAACGCCGCCGAGGGGCTGTCCGACATAGGCATGACCTCACGCGACGTGCGGGACAGCGAGATGGACGCCAACCCTGACCTGAAGATATACATCATCGGCTATGACGGTGTGGCGATAATCGTCGGCGACAACGCCGGCGTCACCGCCCTGACAGTTGAGCAGGTGAGGGACATCTTCGCCGGCGACATCAGCAACTGGAACGAGGTGGGCGGCAACAACGCTCAGATCTCGGTCTACAACCGCGACGACGCCTCCGGCACCCGCGATGCGTTCGACACCCTGGTGATGGGCGACAAGGACACCAAGTCCGGGGCGAACATCGTGGCCTCCAACGGCGCCATGAGGACCTCCGTCGCCGGCAACCCGAACGGCATCGGTTACGTTGGGCTGAGCTTCCTTGACGAGAGCACGAATGCCCTGTCCATCATCGTCAACGGCACCCCTGTGGAGCCCACCGCCGAGAACGTCGCTTCCGAGGAATACCCGATATTCCGCAACCTGATACTCGTCACCAAGGGCGACCCCACCGGGTGGGCCGCAGCCTTCTTGGAGTGGTGCATGCAGCCCACCGCCCAGAAGCTCGTCGCCTCTGAGGGATTCGTGCCTCTGTACGAGTGAGCGACGAACGGCCAAACCCCTTACTTCTCTTTTTCATCCTCTGTATGGATTATGGGCTATGGGTTCAGAACGGCCAAACGATGAAGATCATCGGCAATGATACCATTATGACGAGGAACTGCATCGGCAGCCCCATCGGCCAATAGTCGGTGAACCGGTATCCGCCGGGCCCCATGACCAACGTGTTCGATTGGTGGCCGATGGGGGTCAGGAACGCACAGGAGGCGCCGATGGCCACCGCCATCAGCATGGGGTCCGCGGAGACCCCCATCCTCAGCGCCGTCTCTATCGCTATGGGGGCCATGAGAACAGCGACCGCAGCGTTGTTGACGATGTTCGAGAGCAGCATGGTGGCCACCATTATCACCAGCAGGGCGATGTGCGGGGTCATTATGTCGCCGGCACTCAGTATGCCCTCGGCGATTAGCGTCGTGCCTCCCACGGTGTCCAACGCCCCTCCCACCGGGATCATCGCCCCCAACAGTATGATTATCGGCCAATCGATGCTGCTGTATATCTCCCGTGCCGGAACCAGCCCTATGAGGATCATCGCGAGCGCGACGACCATCAGCGCCACAGCGATGGGGAGGAGCCCCGCCGCCGCCACCAGCAGACCGGACGCGAACAAGGCTACGGCCACGTATATCCTCCTCGGCCTACCCAGGCTTATCTCTCCGCTGGCCAGGGGAAGGAGCCCCAAGGCGGGCACGGTCGATGCCAGCACCTCGCGGGGGCCCTGCAGCAGCATGAGGTCGCCCTCCTTGATCATCACAGATTCAAGGCTTTTAGCGATGTCCCGGCCCTGCCTGGCCAGTGCGAGTAGGTTCACACCGTAGCGCTCATGGAGGCGGACCCCGCTCAGTTTGCGGCCTATCATGGGGGAGTTCTGGGACACCACCACCTCGACCACATCGACCTCTTCGGAGGAAGCGATGTCGGAATTGAAGCTCCTTCCCTCGCCCAGCTCCAGCCCGATTTCGTCAATGAGCATCTTTATGCTTTCGGTGTCCCCTCTGACTATGAGTATGTCCCCCGCATTCAGGACCTTGCGGGAGGAGGGCGCCTTTATGGTGTCGCCCCTGCGGACGATCGCCAGTAGGACGATGTCCCCGTCGCTCATCCGGTAAAGGTCCATCACCCGCTTGGATACCATCTCCGAACCCTTGGGGATCTTCAGCTCGGTTACGTAATCGCTTATGTGCGCTACAAGCTGCCCCGCCTCAGCATCGTCCCTCTGCGGGATGAGCCTCCAGCCCAGAAGAACGATGAACAGCAAGCCCGCGGCGAGCACCGACAGGCCAACCGGAGCGAAGTCGAACATGCCGAAGGGGTCCGCTCCCGTCTCGGCTCTGGCCATGGCTATGACTATGTTGGGGGGAGTCCCTATGAGTGTCACCAACCCTCCCAGCAAGGACCCGAAGGCGAGGGGCATGAGGTAGAGGGACGCAGGCCTTTCATGCTTCCTCGCCATGCGCACCGCGATCGGCAGCATCAGGGCCATGGCCCCGATGTTGTTCATGAATGCGGACAGCACGGCCACGGTCAACGTCAGCACCGCCAGCTGGACGATGAAGTCCTCCCCCGCCTTGGCCATCGACTTGGTGATCACATCGATGAGCCCGGAGTTGAGCAGGCCCCTGGTTATCACCAGCACGGCCGCCACGGTTATGACGGCAGGGTGGGCGAAGCCCATGAACGCATCATCCGGTGCGATTATCCCCGCCACGGTAAGGAAGAGCAGGGCCATCAGCGCCACCACGTCATAGCGCCATCTGTTCCAAGCGAAGAGAATCAGGACTGCCGCGAGCACCAGAAGGACCAGCATGAGGTCGGGACCGATGAGAAGCCATTGCTCCGCCAAGTTCAGGGCACCCTTGAAAGCATCTCAGCGCGAGGATTTAACCTTGATTGGGGGACGGATCCCGATAATGAACATATGTTTCTATATACTGATATATACACCATATATATTATGTCGAATAAGTATATATTAAGTCTAGGAATTTGGCAACACGAGGTCGAGATTTGGGAAGAAGCATTTCGGGCAAGAAACTCGTCACCATTGCCATCCTGGTCTCACTGACTGTAGGTCTTTTCGGTTTCCCAGCCGACGGGGACGAGACCCTCGCGCTCGGATCGACCACCCTCCATCCTGTTATGAACGAGTTCAAAATCGCATATGAGAGGGAGAACCCCGAATTCATCCTCTCCATAACCGGGGGCGGCTCCGGCCAGGGCATTAACTCGGTGTCCATGGGAACCGCGGACATCGGCATGACATCGAGGGAGGTCAGGGACATAGAGCTTGAAGCCGAGCGCAGCCTCGAATCCCACGTCATCGGCCAGGACGGGCTGGCGGTCGTGGTCGGCTCCAACGCCGGGGTCACAGCCATGACGCTGGAGCAGGTTAGGAGCATCTTCCTGGGCGATATCAGGAATTGGAACGAGGTCGGCGGCAACGACGCCCAGATATTCGTCAACACCCGGGAGGCCGGGTCTGGAACCTTCGACGCCTTCGACCGCATCGTCATGGGCGGCGCCGATGTGAGATTCGACAATGAAGTGAATTCCAATGGCGGCATGAAAGGCGCGGTGACCGGCAACCCGAACGCCATAGGATATCTGGGGTTCAACTTCATCGACGATGAGGTCAATGCGGTCGACATAATCGTCGATGGTGAGGGAGTGTCACCCACCAAGGAGAACGTCATGAACGAAACCTATCCTCTGTACCGCGACCTCATACTCGTCACCAAGGGAGAGCCCAAGGGAGCTGTGAAGGAATTCATCGAATGGACCCGGTCCCCCGCCGCCCAGGCGATAGTGGATGAGACAGGGTACATACCCCTTACCTGATTGACAAGGATGTGCTGCCACCGTGTCCGACAAAGGTTACGATGAACCTAGGCTGAAGCCCCTCCGCATATTGGGACGCACTGTGCATCACGACGATGCGGTGAAATACGCCCTGTTGGCAGTGGCCTCGGTCGCATCGGTGATCGTCCTCGCCATTATAGGCTTCATACTGGCGAACAGCATCCCCGCCATCGAGGCCATAGGTCTGCGCGAGTTCTTCACCGGCGACATCTGGCGGCCCACCCGCGGCCATTTCGGCGCCTCCACGGTGATAACCGGCACCCTGCTGGTCACTCTGGGGGCGATAGTCTTCGCCCTGCCCCTCGGGCTGGGGGCGGCCATATTCATATCCGAGCTCGCCCCCAAAAAGTACCGCGAGCCGCTGAAGCTGCTCTCGGAGATATTCTCCGGCATACCGTCGGTGGTCTACGGTTTCTTCGGCCTCGTGGTGGTGGTGCCCTTCCTGCTCAACAATGTCCCCGGAGCCACCCAAGGGCAGTCATGGCTCGCTGGGTCCATCCTCCTGGGGATAATGGCGCTGCCCACCATCATCTCCGTCTCGGAGGACGCGATATCCTCTGTCCCGAGGTCCTACCGCGAGGCCTCCCTCGCCATGGGGGCCACCCGCTGGCAGACGACCTCCCGCGTGGTGGTTCCGGCGGCGATATCGGGGATATCCGCAGCCACCATACTGGGCATCGGCAGGGCCATCGGCGAGACCATGGCGGTCATGATGGTCACCGGCAACGCGCCCATATTCCCCGAGCCGCTGAGCAACCTGATGTCCCCCATACGCACCATCACCGCCACCCTGGCGATCGAGATGAACGAGGTGCCGGTGGGGAGCACCCATTTCCATGCGCTCTTCCTATTGGCCTTGATACTCTTCCTGGTGGTCCTGCTGGTGAACTCCCTCTCCCGCCTTGTCATGCGCAGGATGAAGGAGAAGTTCAATCCCACCAAGCAGCCGAAGAAGCGCAGCGTCCGCTATCTCGATGCGATGGCGATCCTGGCCAAGGTCTTCACCGGGGTGAGGTACGTTGTCATCCTGGGCATCGTCTGGATAATAGCCGACCTCTGGTTCAGCCCCAGCGCCGCCATCGCAATAACCGCCGCAGCGCTGGCGCTGATGCTCTCCTCCCGTTTCCTGTCCGCCAACAACATGCAAAGGCTGGCGCACAGCGGTCTGACATTGGTGATGGCGGTGGTTCTGGCGTTGCTGGTCATAATAGTCGGCGACATAGTGATCAAAGGGATCCCCGCCCTCAGCGTGGAGTTCATCACCGATTACCCGGCCCGCGGGGGAAGGGACGGGGGCATCTACCCGGCGATAGTGGGCACCTTGAAATTGGTATTCGGCACCGTGCTCATCGCCGTGCCCCTCGGCGTGATATCCGGGATATACCTTGCCGATTACGCCAAGGACACCCGCTACACCCGCATCATACGCGCCAGCATCGACAACCTCGCCGGAACGCCATCGGTGGTCTTCGGCCTCTTCGGCCTCGCCGCGTTCGTGATATACTTCGATTTCGGCTTCTCCCTCCTCGCCGGATGGCTGACGCTGGCTTTCCTGGTGATGCCGGTCATCATACGCACGACCGAGGAGGCGGTGAAGCGGGTCCCATCCGAGCTCAAAGAGGCCTCCCTCGCTCTGGGCGCCTCCAAGTGGGAGACCATCACCAAGGTGGTGCTGCCGGCGGCCTTCCCCGGCGTGATCACCGGCTCCATAATCAGCATCGGCCGCGCCGCCGGTGAGACGGCTCCCATAATGTTCACCGCCGTGGTGGCCTACCAGACCCGCATGGGAGGCGGGATAACCGACCCGGTGATGGCCCTTCCCTACCACCTGTACTATCTGGCCACCAACATACCCGACGCCTACGACCAGCAGTACGGCACTGCCCTGGTCCTACTGCTGCTGGTGCTGGCGATATACGCCTCCGCCACCGTGCTCAGGCACCATTACAACAAGAAACTGAACTGGTGATAGAATGACGGACAACATTATCGATATCAACGGCCTCAACCTCTGGTACGGGGACAATCAGGCCCTGGTCGATGTCAGCATGCCGGTCATGAAGAACAAGATAACCGCCCTCATCGGCCCCTCCGGCTGCGGGAAGTCCACCCTGCTGCGCTGCATCAACCGGATGAACGACATCATCGAGGGATGCCGCGTCGAGGGCGAGATCATGTTCCATGACCGGAACATATACTCTCCAGAGACGGACGTGATGGG
Organism: Methanomassiliicoccaceae archaeon; assembly: GCA_003550345.1. Taxonomy (GTDB): domain Archaea; phylum Thermoplasmatota; class Thermoplasmata; order Methanomassiliicoccales; family Methanomethylophilaceae; genus PWHV01. The sequence continues at coordinate 22,578 of PUJZ01000028.1, read as the reverse complement.
CCTTAGGAAGAAGATCGGCATGATCTTCCAGAAGCCCAACCCATTCCCCATGTCGATATACGAGAATGTGACCTACGGGCCCAAGGTGCACGGGGTGAACAGCCGGGAGGCACTGGACTCAATCGTGGAGGAATGCATAAGAAGCTCCGCCCTCTGGGACGAGGTGCAGGACCGCCTGGGGGCCTCGGCCATGAGCCTTTCCGGAGGGCAGCAGCAGAGGCTCTGCATCGCCCGCGCCCTGTCGGTGTCGCCGGAGGTCATACTCATGGACGAGCCCACATCCGCCCTGGACCCCATCGCCACCTCCAAGATAGAGGACCTCGCCCAGGAGCTCAAGAGGGACTACACCGTGGTGATAGTGACGCACAACATGCAGCAGGCCTCGAGGATAAGCGATTACACAGGCTTCATGTACATGGGGAAGCTTATCGAATGCGGAAAGACCGAGGAGATCTTCGAGAACCCGCAGGAGGAGCTCACGGAGAGGTACATAACCGGCAGGTTCGGGTGAACACATGACAAGCAGATTCCATTCCGATCTCGACGCGCTCACAGACGACGTCAATGAAATGGCCACTCTGGTGTGCTCCATGCTCGACCGCTCGGTGACGGCGTTCGCCAACGGCGACCGGGAGATGGCCGAATGGGTCCTCGAGCGCAAGGACGAGGTATCCCGCCTCGACAGCCTCATCGAGGACGAGGCCCTGCGGCTGCTGGTCCTGCACCAGCCCATGGCGCGCGACATGCGCCGCCTTGCCACCATACTCAAGATAATCACCTACATGGAGAGGATCGGCCGTTACGCCAAGAACATCGCCACCGCGGCCTTGGACCTGATGGACGAAGGGCTTCACACCCCCATGCCCAAGATAGCGACCATGGGGGGGTTGGCGGTGGATATGGTCAGGGACGCCATCAAGGCCTTCGAGAGCGGCGACATCAGCCTGGTGAGGGACTTCGGTCCCCGCGACGACGAGCTGGACAGGATGCGCTACGACTACCTGCGCACCTCATTGGAGGAGATGAAGGCCTGCGCCTGCAACGTCGACGTCTACTCCTCATACCTGATGGTGGCCCGCTACCTGGAGCGCTGCGGCGACAACGCCTGCAAGATGGCGGAGAAGACCTATTACATGGTCACGGGGCGCAGGATAGAGATCCGCTGAACCGAGCGAGCGATCAGAAGGCCTCGTAGGCGCCCTTGCGGCGCACCAGGCGCTCGAACCCTTTCAGCATGAAATAGCTCGCCACCAGCATCGCCGCTCCCAGCAGCATCATGACGCTCAGCTGCGGGAACACCTCCGTCAGGGTGGCGCCCTCCGCCGCGAGGCGGGCGGCCTCCACCGCGTAGGTCAGCGGAAGGCTGTAGGAGATAGGCTGCAGCCATTCGGGGAGATAATGCACGGGGAAGTTCACCCCGCAGAGCACCAGGCCTACGTAGGAGACGACGCTGGCGATTATCATGCCGGTGCGCAGGTATGTCCCCAGGGCTCCGATCATCATCCCCAGGCCGGCCATGGAGAAGCTGGTCAGAATGATTATCACCACCATGACGCTGAGATGCATGGCGCTGAGGTCGAGGCCGAATATGTAGACCGCGTAACCCAGGGACACCGCCACCGTGAGGAAGCCGGCCATGATCTGGAAGAGGGACATGCCCACGAAGATGGTGAAGAGACCGGTGGGCGAGGATATCAGCACCGGCATGGTGCCGACGTGCTTCTCGATGGCCGGAAGGTTGGCCACCGAGTACAAAGTCACCATGGCCACCGATTGGATGGCGTTCCCCAGCACCACGTAGGCGACGGTGACCTCGGGGTTGGCGGCGAAGTCGGCCACGAAGGCGAAGAAGGCCATGGCGAAGAATGATGTGAAGAGGACCTGTCCCAGCCACAGGTACCACGGCACGGCGGCGAAGGTGTTGCGCACCGACAGGGAGCTGGAGTGCGCGATCACGCGTACTGTCTGCCTCAAGCTTGCAGCCTCCATGTCAGAACCTCGTTATCGTCCCGTAGGACCGCACGTTGCGCTCGATCTTCTTGAACAGCCACCGGGCCATCAATATGTAGACGGCGGTGAGCAGCAGCATCAGCCCCAGGCTCCCGGCGATGCCCAGGCCGATGCCCTCGTACCCCTCCAGGGCGGCGATCTTCATGGCGTCCACGCCCCAGGACGGGGCGAGCAGGTAGGAGAACGGGATGACCCAGTCCGGCAGCAGCGTGATGGGGAACATCGCCCCGCTGACCACGTAGATCGGGAACTCCAGCGACGACATCAGCACCGAGGACGCGCGGGTGAGGACGAAGAAGGCGGAGAACACCAGGCCGATGGACGCCAGCGATGCCAGCGTGATGATGAGTATGAAGAAGAACTCCGCCGGGTTGGCGAGGCCCACGCCGGTGCGGAACATGATCTCGGCGATAACGAACACCAGCACGGCGTTCGACAGTCCGATGAGGGTGTTCCACACCGAGCGCCCGGCGACCACGTCCATCAAGCGCGTGGGCGAGGTCATCAGCGGCTCCAGCGTCCCGTTGTAACGGTCGTAGCTTATGGACCAGCCCGAGGAGTACAGCGTGTTGCCCCACATGCCGAGGACGCCGCCGCCGAGCACCGCCTGCAGAACCACCGGTCCGTCGACGTCCTGGTATATCATCAGCACCACCATGGTGAACATGAAGGGCGCTATCAGGGAGGGGATGATCCATTGGGGATCGGTGAGGAAATGCGTCATCTGCTGCCGGAACGCCGCATAGCTGGCCCTAACGTTCATGGTCGCTCACCAGTGAGATGTAGGTGTCCTCCAGCGTCGGCTCGTCGTAGCCGATGCGCAGCACCCTCAATCCGCGCATGGCCTCGTTCACCTCGCTGAGCAGGTCGCTCCCGTGCTCGACCTGCATGCGGACGATGAACCTCCCGGGGACGCGGTCGCTGGTCACGTGGAGCACGCCCTCCATCCCCTCCAAGGCCTCGACCGCCTTGTAGGGGTCCTCGCGGGTCTCCACATGGATGACGGTGGCGTTGTTCACCGAGTCCTTCAGCTCCAGCGCGTTCCCCAGCGCGACCAGCCTCCCCTCGGAGATGATGCCGATGCGGTCGCAGAGCTCCTCGGCCTCGAACATGTAATGGGTCGTAAGCAGTATGGTGGTGCCCATGTCCGCCATGCGTCGGATCAGGGCGCGTATCTCGCGGGCGATCTCCGGGTCGAGGCCCAAGGTGGGCTCGTCGAGGAAGAGGACCTCCGGATCGTTCACCAGGGAGCGGGCGATGTGTATCCTCTGCTTCATGCCCCGCGAGTAGTCCTCCACCCGCAGGTCCGCCGATTCAGTGAGGTCGACGAGCTCCAGGAGCTCCTCGATGCGGCGGTCGCGGGCCTTGGGGTCGATGCCGTAGAGCTCGGAGAAGAAACGGAGGTTCTGCCTGCCCGTCAGGCGGTAGTAGAGCCCCCTCTCCCCGCCGGACACCAGGTTGATCCGCTTGCGTATCGCGACCTCCTCCTTGGTGACATCCCTGCCCAGCACCCATGCCTTCCCGCTGGTGGGTATGAGCATGGTGCTGAGCATGCGTATGGTGGTGGTCTTGCCGGCGCCGTTGGGCCCCAGCAGCCCGAAGATCTCCCCCTTGTCCACATGGAAGCTTATACTGTCGACCGCGGTCTTGTCCGGCCTTCTCCTCTTTCCGGGGAAGACCTTGGTCAGGCCCTCGACGACAATGGGGGGAGCGTCTTCTGGAGGACTCATCCAACTGGAGAATGGCGGGCTCATACAAAAGACATGCTATCGGAATGGCGCATCCGATAAAGATATCAAAGACCAGTATGATAGCAAAATGAGGAGATGGACATGAGTTCGATATTCACCCGCAGGAGCATAAGAAGGTACAGCCAAGAGCCAGTGGCCAAGGAGGACCTGGAAAAGATACTCCGCGCCGGTATGGCGGCGCCGTCGGCGACCAACCAGCAGCCTTGGCACTTCGTGGTCCTCACCGACAAGGAGAAGCTTCTGGACATCACCGCTGTGCATCCGCACTCCGCCATGCTGAAGGAGGCCGCCGCCGCTGTCGTGGTGTGCTTCGACCCCGCATTGGAGAACATAAAAGGCTTCCTCCCCCAGGACTGCGCCGCCGCCACGCAGAACATGCTGCTCCGCATCGACGAGCTGGGCCTGGGAGGCGTTTGGCTGGGGGTGCACCCCAACAAGGAGCGCGAGGAGGAGGTCCGCAGGATCATCGGCGCTCCCAGCGACATAGTCCCATTCTCCATCATATCCATCGGCCATCCGGCGGAGGAGAAGCCACCCAACGACCGGTACCGTGAGGAACGGGTCCACTGGGGCTCTTGGTGAAACTAAATAATTTCCAATATTTTCAACCAATTTTGTAGTTGGATGAATAATCCAAATGTATATATACCGATGAGCGTGGTTTCTGATTGAAATTGGTTGGATGCTATAGCCAACCGATTGGATGTATAATCCATCAAGGTGTGGAACATGAATCTAGACAACAGACAGAAAATGATTGCTGGCGCCGCTGTTCTGGTAGCAATCCTGGTCGCAAGCACCTATGTTGTAATTGGCCTAGGTGGCGGGGATGATGACGGCGACGGCCTAAAAGAATACACTGGATATTTCGATGCAATGGGCAACACGTTGAAGATGGAGACGCAACCATCAACAATAATCAGCACCGCCCCTTCATTGACTGAGCTACTGTGGTCTCTGGGCTACGGGAATCAGATCGTTGCGGTATCCGATTTCACTTCATATCCACAAGAAGCCGTTGAACGTCTGAATTCGACCCACCCTAATCATACTCCTTCGATGGGCTCCTATTGGGAACCCAACACTGAAATGATAACGAACTTATCCGCTGACGTGGTCTTCATGACCAAGACATCGGGCAGTGTGAGCATCTACGAATCACTGAAAGATGCCGGCGAGAACGTTGTCATGCTCCACGTTGAGGAGAGCTATGTAGACATCTATCGCAACATCGAGATGGTTCTGAAGGTAATGCACCCTGTTCCAGCTATGCTCGATATGAAGAACAGTGTAGAATCGGTCAAAGAGAAGATGTCCAATGGGGCCGAGGACAGACAGATCCTTATGCATCTGGGGTGGTGGAATATGGATGATGATGTTTATTCTGTGGGATACAACACATTCATCGATGACGCCGCCAAAATGTCCAAGGTGACCAAGAACACAGCGGACATAGACGGATTTGCGATGATTTCCAAAGAATTTTTCCTCGATGATAACACCAATCCAGATATCATCATATCATTCGGTTTCGGAGCCTATACGGATTGGGACGATCTGATGAAGGATTTGAGAGATGATGACATATGGGGCGGAACGAATGCGGTTAAGAACGATGAGGTCTACGTTTTCACAGGAAGGGCTGAGGATATAGCCTCCCGGGCGGCACCGCAGGCATATGGAGATTTCGTTAAGTTGATGGCCATGATCCTCCAGCCACAACTGTTCGATGACTTCGAACCACCCAAAACCGTCGGCAACGATTACGCAGATCTCTTCGTCGGACATTGGTAAACTGATGGCTTAAGCCATCTCCTTTTTATTTTATTCAACCATTTCCGAAGGTCTTCAAATGAGCGATTCCGGATCACTGATAAACAAAGGCAAGCATCGTTTGCTGATGGTTATAGCCATAGGTCTTCCTCTCATTGTACTGATATTCTCAATTTCCTTGGCCTTCGGCCCGGTCAAAATGAATATTCCCGACGTCTGGCAGAGTATCATTAACATAATCAAATACGGACCAGAGACTGGGCACGAGAGGATAATCTACTATCTACGGATGCCTCGTGTACTAGGGGCGTTCGCAATAGGCATCGGTCTCTCGATAGCTGGTGCAGTATTCCAGGCAATAATCAGAAATCCGCTTGTTGATCCCTATATAACTGGAGTCTCATCGGGGGCAGGTTTTGGGGCCGTGATGGCCATGACCAGCGGAATAGCGGTCACCGCCATATCGATCAACTATTTCGTGCCTGTGGCAGCTTTCGTTGGTGGTTTGGTGGCTTTCAGCTTCACCTTCATGATCGCAGAAGGTTCGGGCGGTAGGGCCATAAACTATGTTCTCGGCGGCGTCATCGTCGGCATGGGTTTCGGCTCCCTCACCACAATTTTGATGATATTGTCAGATGACCAGGTGCACCGCATCCTCATGTTCCTGTTCGGAAGCTTTACTGGAATAACCTGGGCAAAACTATGGATCATCATAATTCCAATATTGGTCATGTCCGCAGTAGTGCTGTTCTATGCGCGTGAGTTTAACGTGGTTTTGCTCGGTGACGAGCAGGCCCGACAGCTCGGTTTGAATGTGAAAAGGTTCAAGATATCGATGCTCGTGCTGGCATCGCTGCTAACATCCTTCTGCGTAGCCTTCGTGGGCATCATTGGCTTTGTTGGCCTCATAGTCCCGCACACTGCTAGAATGATAGTCGGAGGCGATCACCGTCTCCTGCTGCCTGCTTCAATGGTCATTGGTGCGATTATAATGGCTGTCGCTGACCTTATAGCCAAGTTGGCCTATGTACCGGTGGAGCTCCCGGTGGGGGCGATAATGACGCTCATAGGGGTGCCGTTCTTCGCCTACCTGCTGATGAGGAGAGGAAAGGAATATGCCGCATGAGAACGGGTCGATGATATCGACAAAGGATCTGAACCTCTACTACGAGGACTACCATGCCCTCCGCGACATGTTCTTCGAGGCGGAGCCGGGGGAGATGATCGGCCTCATCGGGCCTAACGGCTGCGGCAAGTCCACATTGCTCCGCACCATCAATGGGCTGCTGAAGCCGAGCAGCGGCGTGATGTACGTCGACGGCAAGGACATCCACAAGCTCAACCTCTCCGAGATCGCCAAGACCTGCTCCAACGTGCCCACCGAGTTCCCGCCCGACTTCAACCTCAACGTGATAGAGGTGGTGATGATGGGCCGCTATCCGCACCGCAAGGGGCTGTGGTGGGAGACCGATGATGACGAGGCCATCGCCCGCGATGCGCTCTCCAAGTTCGAGATAACCCATCTCGCGGACCGCAACATCAACCGGCTCAGCTCCGGTGAGAGGCAGAGGACCCTCATCGCCAAGGCCTATGTGCAGGAGCCGCGGGTGATGCTCATCGACGAGCCGACCTCGCACCTGGACATGCGCTTCAAGCTGGAGGTGATGGAGTACATCCGCGACCTGATGGAGAAGGAGCGGGACATGACCGTGGTCATCGCATCGCACGACATCAACCTCATGGTGAAGTACTGCGACCGCATAATACTCGTCAAGCAGGGGCACATCGTCGGAATCGGAACCCCGGAGGAGATAGTGACGGAGAAGAACATCGCCGACGTCTACGGGGTGGAGTGCAGCGTGTTCCGCGACAGCTCCGGCGAGGTGATCGTGCATCCCCGATGCTCCCTCAAGTTCAAGAGCTGAACTAGTGGATGGATGTACCGGCCATCTTTATTAGATAGCAGCGCACTAACAGGAGGGATGAGGGTCCGGGACCTGGTGAGAGATCAGCTGAGGGATCTGCCCCGCACCGTGCACGGCGGCACGGCCTGGAAGGACGGAGGTCTGGAGGACTATAGCCACAACCTCAACCCCTTCGGCCCTCCCGCGGCCCTCCCCGATATCGTCGCCGAGGCGGTCGGGGACGTCGCCCATTACCCGGACGACTCCTGCCAGGAGCTGCGCTCCGCCATCGCCGAGCACCACGGCCTCGATGCGGAGGAGGTGGTGATGGGCGCGGGGTCCTCGGAGATAATCCGCAACTTCCCCCATGTGTTCATAAATCCCGGCGACCGGGCGCTGGTGCCGCGTCCCAGCTTCGCCGAGTACTCGCAGCAGTGCAGCATCGCCGGCGCCAAGGTCAACGACCTCCTGCTCCTGGAGGTGGAGGACTTCCGCATGGACGTGGGGCGGCTGCTGCAGCGTATCACGCCCTCCACCAAGGCGGCGTACATCTGCAACCCCAACAACCCCACCGGCCGCATAGAGCCCAGGAAGAAGATCCTCGAGATCGTCGAGGAGTGCCGCCACAAGGACGTCATGGTCTTCGTGGACGAGACGCTCCTGCCGCTCGTCCCAGGCGATGAGGACATAAGCGTCTCATCCTTCGCCGGCTCCTACGACAACCTGATCGTGGCCGGGTCGCTGACCAAGTCCTTCGCCATCCCCGGCATCAGGATAGGGTACGGCCTGGGATGCAGGGAGGCCATAGCTCAGATGGACAAGGTGCGCCTGTCCTGGAACATCGGCACCGTGGAGCAGAAGGTGGCGACGGAGCTCGTACGGGAGCACCACGGCCACGTCGCCAAGGCCGCCGAGCTTATGGCGTCCGAGGCCGAGTGGATGTTCGGGAAGCTGAAGGAGATAGGCTTCCCGGTGGACCGCTGCACCGACTCCTATTTCTTCTTCAATTCGGTGCAGAGCCTGCGCTGCACCGGCGCCCAGCTCCAGGACAGGGTCAAGGACTCGGGATTCATGATAAGGGACTGCGCCTCCTTCGGCCGCCCCTTCGAGAGGTATGTGAGGTTCTGCGTCAAGGACCGCGAGCGCAACGAGGCCTTCCTGCACGCGCTGCACGAGGCCATGGGCTCCCTGGGGTGGTGAGCCTTTGGTGATGGCGGAGGCGGCGGCCGCGGTCCTCCTCGCACTGCTCATCGACCGTTTCATCGGCGACCCCCCCAACCGGGTGCACCCGCTGCGTTGGATGGGCAACCTGGTGGCCGCCCTGGACCGCCTCATCCCCCGCAAGGGCGTGTGGCCAGAGCGCATACTCGGGGCGGCGTCATACGCGCTGGTGGCCTTGGTGACCATATCGCTGTGCCTGCTTCTGACCGCCCTGCTGCGCGAGACGCTCGGAATGTGGGCCTGGGCGCTGGCGACCGCCGTGCTCTTCAAGGTGAGCTTCGCGGTCTACTCCTTCCGCAAGCACTGCACGCCGATAAGGGAGGCGCTGGAGAGGGATGACCTGGACTCCGCCCGGTCGATGACGCAGATGATCGTCAGCCGCGACGTCGGCGGCCTGGGGGAGGAGCACATCGCCTCCTGCTGCGTGGAGACGGTGGCGGAGAACACCGTAGACAGCGTCATATCCCCCTCCTTCTACATGGGCCTGCTGGGCCTGGCGGGGGCCTTCGTCTTCCGCTGCGCCAACCTGATGGACGCCATGTGGGGCTACCGCAACGACCGCTACGCCAACATCGGCACCTTCGCCGCCCGGCTGGACGATGCGCTGGGCTTCGTGACCGCGAGGATATCGACCGCCTTCATCGCCCTGGCGGCGATGCTGCTGCGCATGGACGCGGCGGGGGTCTTCCCCAAGGCGGCGCGCTACTCCGCCCTCACCCCGAGCCCGAACAGCGGCTGGCCCATGGCGGCGAGCGCCGGCGCCCTGGGACTGACGATGGAGAAGCCAGCGGGCTACCGCATCGGCGAGGGGCCGCTGCCGCAGAAGGAGGACATAGAGAGGGCCCTGAGGCTGGTGGAGGCGACGTCGCTGCTCTTCATCCTTCTCGTTGCTCTGCCGTCCTATGTTTTTATAGGGGCACATGTTCAGCTGTACATGGAGGATGCCCTGCTGGGCATCATCGGAGGCATCATATGAACGACATCTCCGCCGAAGTCACTTTCCACGACTCGATGGGCTTCGAGGTGGCGGTAGTGCGTCTCAACCAAGAGATGGAGGTGATGAGCTCGGCCATGAAGAACGGCGGCGAACACCTCACCGACACCTTCGTCATCATCGAAGTTCCCAAGCTCTACGACCACAGCGAGCCCCTCGAGGACATGGACGCGGTCTTCGCCGACCTCTCCATCCCGGAGCACGCCGTGGGCTTCATGACCGCCGCCGAGGTCCGCACCGTGCTCACGGTGGTGGACAGCCAGTTCGAAGGGTCCCTGTGCAAGTCCATCGTGACCGCCGGCGTGTCCAACCGCGTCCGCGCCGGAGACATTATCACCGACATGCCCGAGAGGCTGCGCAGGTCGGTGGAGAGGGCCGAGCAGAGGAAGCGGCGCATGGGCACCATAAACATAATCGCCATCAGCTCCGCCCCGCTCAGCACCGAGGCGAAGATGAACGCCGCCATAGTGGTCACCGAGGCCAAGACCGCGGGGATGCAGTCCCTGGGCCATCCGGAGACCGGCACGACCTCCGATGCGGTAGCCATCGTCTGCCCTCCCGGCGACGAGAGGCTGCAGTACTGCGGCACCGGCACACCCTCGGGGATAGCGATGGCCCGCGCCACCCGCGAGGCCGTGGCCCAGAGCCTGAGGAGCAGGGAGGACTTCCCCGAGGCGTACAGCTTCGTCAAGGCCTTGGAGGAATTCGATGTGACCCCGGCGCAGCTCTGGGACGCCGCCCTCGAGCTCTACATCCCCAACCCCGAATGGGAGACCGAGGAGCTGAAGACCATGTTCCTCTCCTCGCTGGAACATTATGAGAAGGACATCAACGTCAACTCCCTGATGATGGCGGCGGTGCTGATCGAGCGCTGGGGCGCCCACGACAAGATATTCGGCCTCGGGAGGGGGGAGTTCGCCAGCGACCCGGTGCACCTGATCGCCGACGAGATGCTCGGCATGCAGCTGGCGCAGTACATAGCCGGCACCCGCGGCCTCTTCGAGTTCCACCGCTTCGACCGCCACAAGCCCGGGGTGATCGGCCGCATGGGACCGTTCATCGACGACATCCTCTGCGGCCTCGTGGGCGGCATAATGTCATCCATATACACCAAGAAGTTCGAGGAGGGCTGAGTTTGGGCGCGGTCAAGGCGATGTTCTCCTTCTTCACCATGATGCGCCTGGACATCGACGAGGAGGACATGGCCGCCATGGACCGCTCCTTCCACCTCGTTCCTTTGGTAGGGTTGTTCTACGGTGTTCTCGCCTTCGTATCACTCAGCGCCCTGGAGCTGCTCTTCGACCCGTTCGTGGCGGCGGCCATCGCCCTTTTCCTGGTGTCGCTGATGAACAGGTTCCTCCATCTCGACGGCACCATGGACACCGGCGACGGCCTGGTGGTGTCCGGCGGGAGGGAGGACCATCTGCGGGCGCTTAAGGACAGCCGCATCGGCGCCGGCGGGGTGGCCTTCGCCGTCTTCGTCATACTGCTGGCGGTGGCGTCCTGGAGCGCTCTGGCCGCCGCCGGGCTGGCGGCGCTGGTCCTGCTGGGCGAGGTCTTCTCCCGCAACGCGACCGTGGCCGCGGCGGCCTTCGGAGCCCCCGGGCCGGGCATGGCGGGGGAGAGCGTCCGCATGACCGGCGTCCGGTCTTTGGCCTGGTCGACGGCCCTGAGCGCCCTGCTGTCCGCCCCCTTCCTCGCCGCGCTGAGCCTCTACGGCGGATGGTCGCTGGCGTCCGCCCTTGCGGTGCTGGCGCTGATGGCGGCCGTGTCCGCCGCAACGGGGTGGGCGATGGCCAGGGTGGCGGAGGGCAACTTCGGCATGGTCAACGGCGATGTCCTCGGCGCTACGAACGAGATATCGCGCTCGGTGCTGGCGCTGGCCTCATTGGCGGTGATGACCTGGATGTTCTTGTGAACGCCGGCGGCAAGGGCAGCCGCATCAGCGCTCTGGGCGTGGAGAAGCCCATGCTGGAGGTCAAGGGGCGCAGCTGCATCGACCGCGTCATCGACGCCCTGGAGGGCGCCCAGGGCGTGGGGAGGATATACGTCTCCACCAGCCCCAACACCCCGAGGACCCGGGCCAGGGCCGTCGCCCGCGGCGCCGAGGTCATCGACACCGGCGGCGAGGACTTCGTGCTCGACCTCCACACCGCCCTGCGGGCGATCCCCGCCGATGAGGTGATGCTCTGCCCCTCCGACCTGCCCCTGCTGCGGCCGGAGACGGTGGACAGCTTCCTCGAGTCATATCGCGAGGAAGGAGGGGAGTCCTACCTGGCGATGGTGGAGGAGTCGGTGGTGCTCTCCCTCGGCCTGACGCCGTCATACGTCTGGAACGTGGAAGGGGGGAGGTACGTGGTCTCCGGGGTGAGCGTGGTGGACCGGCGGCTGATACTGGAGGACCGTTACCTGGAGGAGCGGTTCTACCTCCATGGCGGGGCGGACCTGGCGGTCAACGTCAACACCCCCGAGGAGCTGGAGCTCGTCAGGCGCCTGGCCTAGAGCGACCCGATTATCCTCTCGTAATCGGAATGGATCCTCTCCAGAAGCTGGGCGCAGCCCACGCCCCCGGCGCTGGCAAGCACGGCGGCTATCGCTGAGCCTCCGCAGCCGACCCCCTCCTTGACGTAACCGCGCTCGTAGGCCCGCAGTCCGTCATGGGGGCTGTCGCTGTAGTCCAGCTGGATCGCCGCCAGCGGAAGGTCGCCCAGGCTGCTCACCATGCGCACCATGTCGGAGTTGGGGTCGTTTATTAGCCAGCGGGTGGTGCCCACCATGATGTTGCCCTGAACCGAGGGGTCCATGGCCAGCGCGGCGGCGAGCACCGCCACCATCTGCGTCCCCCCGCCGAGGATCACCGGTATGCGGCGGGCGGCGCCCACAACGAGGCCGGCATTGGCGGGCATCATCGGGTCCCCCACCCTGCGGATGGCCTCCAACGGGTCGTCCCTCAGGTCGCCGAACCCGATGCCAGCGGCCTCAAGAGCCTCCTTCACTATGGAGTCCTTCAGCTCCTTGGGGTTGTTGGGTGAGCTGCTGCTCACCAGGTTCTCCTCGATGAGGCCCATGGCCCGCAGCACCGCCAGGGCGGTGGTGGTGCCGCCGGCGCAGCTCTCGCTCGCCACCAGGAAGTCGTGGGAGCGGGCGAGGGCATCGCCGATTATGAGGCCCCTCTCGTAGCAGGTCTGAACATTGCTCACCGAGTCCCCGCCGCGGATGTCGCGGCCGCAGCTGCCGCCGACATCGAAGTATGGCACCTGGGGCAGCACCTTTACGCCGCCGTTCACGATGTGCATGGGCATGCCGCTCAGCGCCAGGGCGGCCATGGTCACGGTGGCCGGCGTCGGGATCCCGCCCGGGTTGATGGGTATGCCGTCCATGCACAGGGTGCGGCCGTGGATGAGCAGCTCCACATCGGCGCTGGGGGTGTAGAGGGTGAGCTCAGGGGTGTCGCCGGCCTCGGACACCCCCGGTATGGTGGAGGTCATGGTGCTGCCGATGGTGCAGGTGAACACGCCGCGGCGGCCCCACATGCGCGACATCAGAGCCTCCGCCCTCTGCGGGGAGGAGTGCACCCTGATGTCCTGCGACAGGTCCATTGGAGGAATCATCCGTCCAGGTGATGCTCTCGCATGATATTAATCCTTCATCGTTCCCTGCCGGAGAGCAGAAGGGGCATGAGCCCGGCGAGGGGCAGCCTTCGGCGACCCAAGGAGCAGCTGTAGCTGCTCATCACCGGCACGTCCATCTGTATGTGCTCCCCGGTGAGGGAGGAGGTGCCATGGTCGACGAGGAGGACGATGCGGGGGAAGTCGCTGAAATGAGCCTCGAGCAGGGAGTCGACCTCCTCGATGGTCCGCACCTTGAGCTCCGGGTCGCGCTGGTGGCTGACCTCGTCGATCTCGTCCGCATGCAGGAAGACGTTGCCCTCATCCAGCAGCCCGCGGGCGAGGGGGAAGCGCTCGGCGAGCCGGTCCACCCTGAGGGCCTTCTCGCCGATGGCGCGGGATATGCCCAGGGCGGTGGGGCTGTTCGACACCGTTGTCAGCGGCCCCAGGGCGGGATGGGGGAGGGCCTCCCCTTCCATGCGCCCCCCGCCCCACGGCATCAGCGTCAGCCCCCCGAGCTCTTCGGCGATCTCGGTGATTATGGGCCACATGAACTCAGGCCGCCTCGCCAACGGGGCCGGCGATGGCGGGCAGGGCATCTCCAGCACCTCATCGCCCTCCAGGGTCATCACCGCCCTGCCTTTGAGGAAGAACAGCACCTCCGGGTCCTTGTCGGCGAGGAGGGGGAGCCTCCGCTGAAGCCCCTTCATCATTTCATTCTCCTGCCCCTCGTCCACATGATAGGCCCATTCGATGGTGCCGTTGCTTATGTAGGCCGGACTCAAGCGATAGGCGACCCGCCGGGGCGACATGCGAAGCTGCAGACCCAGGGCCTCGATGGCCCCCCGGGGGGTGAGGGGAGGATGCCCGGTGAACAGCTTGTTGATGAAGAGATGGGTGTAGGTGCTTCCCTGGGTGCTGCCGCTGTCCTTGACCAGGGAGTCCATGAAAGGGGTTTCCGCCACCTCCAAGGGCTTGCGGCCCCCGAAATCCGGTATGCGATGGTCCTCGGCGCCGTCGAGAAGAACGAACAGGGTGCTCATACCGACCCCCTCAAGGCGATGGCCGCCTGGCCGATGGCAACGCCTCCGTCGCCGTTGGGAACATGCCGGTGTCGCAGGAATCTCATGCCCCGCCCTTCGACCCGGCGCCGGGCCATGTCGCAGACGGCGGAGTTGTAGGAGACCCCTCCGCTTATGCCCACATGCTCCAGGCCCTCCCGCTGGGCGGCGTCTACCGCCAAGTCCACCATGGAATCAATCAGGCATGATACGACGGTATAAGCTTTGTCCTCGGGGCGCAGGGCGCTCTCCATCACCGCCGCCACCAGGGAGACGCTGTCGATGACCCCGCCGCTCACGGTGACGCCGAAGCCCTGGGCCCTCATGCCCCGGTTCAGGAGGCTCTCCAGCTTCATCGCCGGCTCCCCGTCGTAGCTGCGTCGCTCGCAGACGCCGAGGTAGCAGGCGAGGGCGTCCATGACCCTGCCCATGGAGCTGGTCTCCACGCTGTTCCCCATCATGATGTCCAAGATGCGGGAGTCCTTGTCCCCGAACATGAGGTTCTCCCTTCCGGTCATGCTGTCGATGGCGTAGCAGAGGCGGCGGACGTCCCGCACCGCCTTCTCCCCGCCGAGAAGGGGGAAGGGCCGCAGATGGCCCACCCGGCGGTAGCCGTCCAGGCTGCTGAGCAGGACCTCCCCGCCCCAGGCCTTGCCGTCGTCGCCGTAGCCGCTGCCGTCGAGGGCGAGGACCGCCGCCGCATCCACCTGGCCGTCCACCAGCAGAGAGGCGGCGTGGGCCCAATGGTGCTGCACCTCCAGGGGCTCGACCCCGTGCTCCTCCGCCAGCCTCCTGCCCAGCCGCCGGTTGCTGTATCCGGGGTGCATGTCCATGGCCACGGCGTCCACGCTCTCCATGTCCAGCAGCCGCCGCATATGGGCGAGGGAACCGTCGAGGTATTCGAGCACGCCGACATGGTCGGCGTCCCCGATGTGCTGGGTGCTGTACATCCTCCCGCCGTGGGCGACGGCGCCGGCGATGTTCTCCTGCGCCCCCAGGGCGAGCACCGAGCCTTCGCCGGGGGCGGGCATCCACGCCGGGGTGTGGCCGCGGGAGCGGCGTATGAACATCGGATGGCCGTCGTACACCCTCAGCACAGAGTCGTCAGCGCGGTTGAGGATCTCCTGGTCGTGCAGCAGGTAAGCGTCCGCGCCCAGGGACATCACGTTGCCGTCGTCGAGCATCATCGGCTCGCCGGGGACGTTGGCGGAGGTCATCACCAGCGCGTCCTCGCCCAGCTCCTGGAAGAGCAGGTGCTGCATGCCCGCGTAGGGTAGGAAGAGGCCCACGTTGTCCAGTCCGGGAGAGGCCGGGTCCAGGGCGCTCCCTGGCCTTTTCGGCACCAGGACTATGGGCCTCTGGGCTGAGACAAGGGCCTCGAGCTCGGCCTGCGAAGGTTCGGCGTGGCGCATCATCGCATCAAGGTCCTTGACCATGACCGCGAACGGCTTCTCCTCCCGCCGGTACCATTCCCGCAGCCGGGGGAGGGAGTCAAGGGTGGAGCAGATATGCATGCCTCCCCAGCTTTTAGCCACACCTATGCTCCCCGAGCGCAGAAGGGAGGCGAACCTCTGCACCGGGCGGTCCAGATGCTCCTCATCGTTATGGACGAGCCGGTAGCGCGGCCCGCAACGGGGGCAGCAGACCGTCTGATGATGGAAACGGCGGTCCCCCGGAGCGGCGTACTCGCGGACGCAGTCCTCGCAAGGGGGGAAGGGTTCGAGGGCGGTGGCGGCCCGGTCGTAGGGCAGGTCGGCGATGAGGGTGAAGCGCGGCCCGCAATCGGTGCAGCTGGTGAAAGGATAGCCGCAACGGCGGTCATGAGGGTCGGCCATCTCCTCCAGGCAGGAGGGGCAGACCGCGGTGTCCACCGGTATGCCGGCCCCCTTCGACCCGGCGGCGGACGGCATGATGCTGAAGCCCTCAGGGCCGCGGTAGACGTCATCGGAGACCTCCACCGACTCGACCGAGGCCAGCGGAGGCAATTCCTCCATGATCCTCCGCAAGAGGTCCTGGTGCCCGCTGTCGACCTCCACCACCACCCGTCCTCCGTCGTTGCGCACCCAGCCGTCAAGACCCATGTCTGTGGCGATGCGGTGCACGGTGGGACGGAATCCCACCCCTTGGACTACCCCGTGGAGGACCAGCCTCATCCCCAGAATCACCGTGGGATGATTATATATTATTTTGCGACCTAATCAGCTAGCCAGCGTCAAGCCGTCTCCTGAGAGCGAAGCAGCTTGCCTGGCCCTCCGTTGTCGCCGCCCTCCCGATGGAGCAGAAGGGCGATCTCCTCGCTGACCAACGCCGCCGCCTTGATCGAGCAGGGGCTGTCCCCCATGATGAAGGTGCCCAGCATCGGGAGGATGAGGCCCTGACGCTGGCTCTGCAGGAGGTAGAGCACCGCCCCTATGAACTGGGTGTTGAGGAAGGGGGCGTCGCGGCAGATCTGCGGCTTGTCGGCGTGGATGCGGCAGCGGCGGTCTTCGCCGAGGAAGGCGCAGGGGGAGGTGATGCTGAAGAACCATTCATCGCCCTCGCGTCGCAGGTGCCCCCTCATGAAACTCTCCAGGTCCATGCCGAGCGTGGCGGCGATCGCCTCCGCCTCTCCATCAAGAATGAGTATGCGGCTCTGGTGGCAGCATGTTCCGCAGCCCTCGCAAGGCACCATCTGGTTGACGCGCGCGGCCACCTCGTAGGCGAGGTCCAGGTCATTGAGCAGCTCGGGAGCGAGGGGGCCTTCGCCGTCGATGAGGTATCTGTCTCGGTATCTTACAGGCATCTCCGGTCCTGCAGGGCCTGCCGGGGCAGGCCCTCTGGCTGCTTAACGCTTCTTACTATTTATAGCATGCAGCAGCATGGCCCGGCCGACGATTCCACAGACGACTTTATCTAGTGCTTAGTTTTATCCGGTCTAGAGGTTCGAAGATGGACGAGGTCAGGGAAGGACTGCTATACACCGAGTCCCATGAATGGGTCCAGGACATGGGGGGAGGCAGGGTCCGTCTGGGCATAACAGACCATGCGCAGCACGAACTCGGCGACATAGTCTTCGTGGAGGTCCCTGAGGCCGGCCGCGAGGTGGCCAAAGGCGACGAGATCGGCGCATTGGAGAGCGTCAAGACGGTCGAGCCGATCCACTCCCCGCTGAGCGGCGAGGTTCTCGAGGCGAACCCTGAGCTCGAGGCGAACCCTGAGCTCATGAACCGCTCCCCTTACGAGGCCGGGTGGCTGGTGGATATCCAGCTCTCCGACCCTGGAGAGATGGAGGCCCTGATGGACCACTCCTCCTACGCCAAGCTTCTGGAGGAATGAGGCGTCCGGGGGCACGTTCCCCCCGGAGTCTCTCCGTGGCGGATTCTATGGGCCATTTTAAAATTCGAAGGGACCGCTCCGGCGAGGGCTTCCCAGAACGCCCTTTCAGCGGCTTCCCTGAATAATTGTTTATACCCTGAATCCGATTTTCGGCCGGCCGGCGCGGTCCGGTCGGACCGGGGCATGAACTGGTTGAAATGGCGTTGAAACTGTCCTCCCTGATAGCGGCATCTCTGATGCTGGCGTTGCTGCTCGTCCCCCTCGGCGCAACCGATGCGCAGAGCTCGGGCGACCTGGAGGGCGAAGGGACGCCTGCGGACCCGTATCTTATCGGTTCGGCATCGCAGCTCGACGACGTCCGCAACAATCTGAGCGCCCATTACCGCCTCGTGAACGACATCGACCTCTCCGGGCACGGGCTCTGGACCCCCATCGGTCTGGGGTCCGAGTTCGTGGGCGTCATTGAAGGCGACGGGCACAGCATCAGCGGCCTCCGTGTGAACCTGAACGCCGAGGGCATAGGCCTCTTCAGCGCCATAGGCGCCTCGGGACGGGCGGCCAACCTCAGCCTGCTGTCGGCGCAGGTGGTCGGCATAGATTCCGTGGGGGCCTTGGCAGGCATAAGCAACGGGACGATAGAGAATCTGAGCTTCAACGGGGAGGTCTCCGCCCTGGGCGACCGGGTCGGTGGCGTCGTAGGCCTCGCCGGCGCCCCGTCGCTGATCGAGCGCAGCCATTCCTCTGGAACGGTCAGCGGATACGGGCTCGTGGGAGGGATGGTGGGCGAGAACCGCGGCTCGATATCTAACAGCTCCTCATCCGCCGCGGTATCCGGCGCCGGCGTGGGTACCGGCGGCCTGGTGGGATACAACAATGGCAGCGTGCAGAACTGCAGCTCCGCCGCATCCGTGGAGGGGGTGGAGTCATCCGGCGGCCTGGTGGGATTGAACAACGGCAGCATCATCGGCTCCGAGGCCAGCGGCGATGCGGAGGGCGTCCGCAGGACGGGAGGCCTGGTGGGGGAGAACCAAGGGGAGATCGAAGGCTCGGCCTCCTCCGCCAAGGCGAGCGGCAAGTTCTCCGTCGGAGGCCTGGCCGGTCACAACCTGGGGAGCATCCGCAACTGCAGCTCATCAGGGGATGTGGAGGGCACGATGGGCCATCTCGGCGGCTTGACCGGCAGCAACGCCGGGGAGGTCTTCAACTCCCACTACAACATCTCAGCGGTGAGCATCAACGGAGCAAAGCAGCTGACCCTCGGCGGCCTCTTCGAGCGGCAGTACCATGACTGGAGAGCGAACAACATGACCCTGGACGTCGACGATTATTTCGCCAGGGAGGGGGGCGCGCACCTGATAGAGGACGTCCAGGGCATGCGCGACCTGCTGGGCTTCGCCCATGACCCCGGGCTCTCCTTCCGCCTGCTGCACAACCTGGAGATGGAGCAAGGGCTCTACATACCCTATGTGGCGGCCCAGTTCGACGGCGGCGGCTGCGTGATAAGCGGTCTCGATGTCGAACAGCCCCTCTCCGGTTCGTTGGCGCTCTTCGGGCAGGCGAGGGGCGCGGTGGAGAGGCTCGACCTCCGCGAGGCCAAGGTCAAGGGTTACATGGACGTCGGCGGCCTGGTGGGCCTGGCTTACAACGGCTCCTCTATCAACAACGTCTCCGTGGCCGGGGAGTTCAGCGGCCACAGCAATGTGGGCGCGGTCATCGGCCGATCCATCGACGGGTCCGCGCTCTCGAAAGCCCATGCTAGCGGCGAGCTCAGCGCCCACCGGGCGGGGGGAGGTCTGCTGGGGCACAACGAGGGTAGCGTTGCAGAATCCTATGCGAACGTCAGCGTCACCGGGACGACATCGCTGGGGGCGCTAATCGGGGACAACCAGGGTACGGCGGCCTCCTCATACTGGAACAACGAGACCTCCGTTGCGCAGCAAGGCGCAGGGGCAGGCGACGGTTCAGGGATGGAGGGGCTGAACAGCAGCGACATGCGCAAGGAGACGTCCTTCGTCGGCTGGGATTTCATTGCCACATGGGCCATAGATGAGGGCAACAGCACCCCGCTGCTGCAGCACAGCCTCTGGCCCAAGCTGTCCGCGATACCCGACCAGGCCATCAGGGAGCTCGATAGTTTCCTCTTCTCGGTGAAGGCCGATGCGGAAGCGGAATGGGCCATCGAGGGCGCCCATTTCCTGGAGATCGACGGCAAGGGGACGATCATCGGAAGGCCCCAGGCCGATGACGCCGGCGACTACCAGGTGAACGTCACCGCCACCGACCGGCTCGGCAACGAGGGCCGGGAGCAGTTCAACCTGACCGTGACCAAGGCCTGGGCGCCGAGCTTCGAGAGCTCGCCGCTGAACGAAGGGCAGGAGACCGCCGCCTACAGCTACGTGGCCGTGGCGAACGAATCGGTGGTATGGTCATGGGAGGCGTCCCCCGGGGCGGGATTCCTCTCCCTCGCGGTGGTGAACGGCAGCCTGAACATCAGCGGCGTCCCCTCCCCAGGGGCGGCGGGGAGCTATTGGGTAAACATCACCGCAACCTCCGTCGAGGGCAACCTCAACGAGACGCAGACGATCGACCTCAGCATCCTTCCGGCGACGGCGATCGTCAGCGAAGCGCCGGCGACCGCGGCGGCGGGCGCACCCTATCAGCACCAGGCGGAGGCCAACGTGGAGGTCGCGGCGCAAGGATGGTGGCTCAGCAGCGACGCGCCATTCCCGGTAGCGGTGGACGACGACGGCCTGCTGACCGCCTCGCCGGGGATGGAGCATGTGGGCGATTACTACGTCCACCTGAGGGCCGAGTCCTTGCACGGGGTCATCGGGGGGCAGAACTACACGTTGACGGTCAGCGACATGGTGCGGGTCAGCGGAGCGGTGCTGGACTCCGACGGAATGCCTGTGGCCGGAGCCGATGTGCTCGTCGACGGAGTGAAGAAGGCCGTCACCAATGAGACTGGCCGTTACGTGTTCAGCGTCCAGGCGGGCGAGTACACCCTGACCGCGGACAAGCCCGGCATGTACTTCAAGAAGCTCGACCTGAACGCCGTGCCCGGCGTGGAGGCGGAGATGGACCCCATCGAGGAGGACCAGCTCGCCCGCGGAATGCTCTTCGCCGGGTTCATGGCGGCGGCGCTAGCCTTGGTGGGGGGCGGATTGTGGGCGTTACGAAGGCGGCCTTGAAACCTGCCACAGCTCAGACTCCCGCCTGCTCGGCGGCGGACGCGCAGCCGCACTCCCTCGATGAGAGCTTGGGCAGCACGGCCTCCAGCAGCCTCGACACCTTGTGCAGGTTCTCCCCCATGGTCTTCAGGACTATGGAGAGCTCCACCGGGTGGTCCTTCCACACGTCATAGTCGGTGACCATGGCCAGGCTGCAGTAGCACATGCCCATCTCCCTGGCCAGCTGGCACTCGGGCACCACCGTCATGCCGATGATCTCCGCGAAGTTGCGGTACATCCGGCTCTCCGCCTTGGTGGAGAAGCGGGGCCCCTCGATGCATAGGTAGGCCCCGCCAAGATGGGTGGGGATCCCCAGCCTCTCCGCCTCCTGGTGGAAGAGGGCGTTTATCTCCGCGCAGAACGGGTCGGCGATGCTGATATGGACCGTCTTGGGCCCGTGGAAGAAGGTGTACTCGCGGGTCTTGGTGAAATCGATGAACTGGTCGGCCAGTACGAGCTCTCCAGGGCGGTACTCCTCCTTCAGGGACCCCACCGCGCAGGGCGATATTATCACATCGACGCCCAGCTCCTTCATGGCCCAGATGTTGGCGTGGTAGGGCACCTTGTGGGGAGGATGCTCATGGGACTCGCCGTGGCGGGGGATGAACGCGACCTCCGCGCCGTACATCCTCCCCACCAGGACCGGTCCCGAGGGCTTGCCGTAGGGGGTGTCCATTTCGACTCTGCGTTCGAGGTCGAAGGCACCTGGGTCGTAGACCCCCGACCCCCCGATTATACCTATGCGAGATGTCATCCGATGAGAATCGGCCTGCAGGTATAAAATAATCAGAGCCGGCGGACCAATTCCGCCGGAAAGGCCTCCAGGGCGCGCCGCGCCGCTGTCTCGTCCATGCCCGCGCCCAGCGCGACCGCCCAGGCCCGCTCGGCGTCCATCAGGTCGCCGGGCGCATGGGCGTCGGAATTGATCAGGGCCTCGGCGCCCGTCGATGCCGCCAGACGGGCGACGTGCCCGTTGGCCAGGCTGTGTCCTTTGCGGCCGGTTATCTCCAGGGCCACGCCGTTGGCCGCCGCCGCCTCCGCATCGGCCAGGCTCAAGGCCCCCGGGTGGGCCAGTATGTCCACTTCCGGATTGCGCACCGCCACGGCGTTGGTGCCCGCGGCCACCGGCTCGACCAGGGTCTCGCCGTGCACCACGATTATCTCCGCGCCGAGGCGGCGCGCCCTCTCAACCAGGCCGTCCATCTTCGCCGGGGGCACATGGGTTATCTCCACCCCCGGGATGACGCGGATGTAGTCATCGACCAGCTCCGCCGCCCGCAGGGCCTGCTCTATCGCCAGGTCTATGTTGGTCATGTCCACATGGTCGGTGATCGCCACCGCGCTGTGGCCTGAGACCATCGCCCGGGCGGCCAGCTCCGCGGGCAGCAGCTCCCCGTCGCTTATCAGCGTGTGGACGTGAAGGTCGTACCTCATCTCCTCCTCTCCTTGAGCTTGGCGTACGCCTTGTCCACCGGCATCCCGGTGGCCACCACGGCGACCATGAGGTGGTAGATGAGGTCGGCCAGCTCCCAGGCCATGGCGTCCTCGTCACCGTCCTTTATCGCCAGCGCAAGCTCCCCCGCCTCCTCGATGAGCTTCTTGCACATCAGGTTCTCGTCCTTGAGCAGGCGGCAGGTGTAGCTCGACTCCACCGGATTGTCGCGGCGGTCCTCGATCGCCCGCATCAGCTCGGGGACTATGGCCATGGTGG
>PUJZ01000066.1 GCA_003550345.1 Methanomassiliicoccaceae archaeon | reverse complement strand
GGCTGACGGCGCCCCAAGGTTCCCGTGCGCTCGCGCAACACAGTACAGCAAGGGACGCGGGCGGACTTTACTTCCGGGTTCGGAATGGGACCGGGTGTGACCCCGCCGCTATGGCCGTCATACCAATTACGGGTCATTACTAGGGATTATTTAATCCCTTCGATTTCAGCGGTAGGATGTGCCCTCGTGCTCGAGGACCTCCTTCCATAGCTCCAGGGTGCGGCGCGCTTCCTCCTCGTCGAGCTTCTCGATGGCGAAGCCCGCATGTATGAGGACCCAGTCGCCGACCTCGGCCTCGACCATGGAGACATCGGCGCTGCGCAGCACGCCGCCGAAATCGATCTCCGCCTGGTCATCCGCGATGGACACTATCTTTCCGGGAACCGCCAGGCACATGATGTCACCTCGATGAGATTATGCTGATTATGGCCTCGGCCGGCTGGCCTCCGCTCTCGGTCAGGGCCTTCAGCGCGGCATCCCTGCCGCAGCCGGTCTGCGACATCACCAGCTCGATGTCCTCCTCGTCCACCGCCGGCGCCTGCTCCCCCGCCTCGCCGCGGGCGCGCTCGAACGAATCGCCGACCACCTGGTAGGTCTTCTGCCCCTGCATCTCCATGAGGGTGACGGCAGGCCTCTCGACCACGATCTCCCGGTCGGCGGTGCGTATGAGCACCTCCTCCACGTCCGGGACCTCCTCCGACTTGATACCCATCTTGCGCATCGCCTGCTTCATTTGGCGAGGGTTCATCTTTCCTCCCGGCATCATAACGGTGAACGATAAGAGGGAACCATTAATTAAGCCTTTCAAAAGGTGGGAAAAAAAAGGTAAGTGGTTTCGGAACGGAGTTGATCCTCAGTAGATGTGCAGGTACTTGTGCACTTCCCAGTCGGTTATGAAGGTGCGGTACTCGTCCCACTCCTCGTTCTTGATATGGACGTAGTGCCCGAAGATGTGCTCCCCCAACACCTCCTTCATGAACTCGCTCCTGCCGGTGGCGGATATGGCCTGCTCCAGGTCTCCGGGGAGGGATTCGATCCCGCACTCCTCGCGCTTCTTGGCGTCCATGGCGAAGATGTTCTGCTCCATCGGCGCCGGGGGGTCGACCTTCTCCTCGATGCCCCTCAGGCCCGCCGCCAGCATCACCGCGAACATCAGGTAGGGGTTGCCGGTGGGGTCGGGGTTGCGCAGCTCGATGCGGGTGCCCATCTTCCGGGCGGCGGGGACGCGTATCAGCGAGGAGCGGTTCCTGTTGGCCCAGGCGACGTAGCAGGGCGCCTCGTAGCCGGGCACCAGCCGCTTGTACGAGTTCACCGTGGAGTTGAGGACGCTCACCATCTCGCGGGCGTACTTCAGCGTGCCCCCGATGTAATGGCAGCATTCCTTGCTCAGCTGATAGCTGCCGTCAGGGTCGTAGAACACGTTGTTCCCCTGCATGTCGGTCAAGGACTGGTGCACGTGCATGCCCGACCCGTTCTGGCCGAAGAGGGGCTTGGCCATGAAGGTGGCGTGCAGGCCGTGCCGGCGGGCGATGGTCTTGATGCCGTACTTGAGGGTGAGCATCCTGTCCGCCACCGTCAGGGCGTCGGCGTAGCGCATGTCCACCTCGTGCTGGCCCTGCGCCACCTCGTGGTGCGCCGCCTCGACGTTGTAGCCCATCTCGTCGAAGTACATCATGATCTCCTTGCGGACCATGTCGCCCTCGTCCTGGGGTATGAGGTCGAAGTAGCCGAAGCGGTCGTTGGGGGCCACCTTGGGGTCGCCGTTCTCGTCCAGCTTGAAGAGGAAGAACTCGAACTCCGGCCCGACGTTGTAGTTGTAGCCCATGGCGGCGGCCTTCTCGATCATCCTCTCCAGCACGTACCTCGGGTCGCCCTCGAAGCGCTCGCCGTGGTGGTCGTAGATCTGGCACATGAACCTGGCCGTCTTGTAGGGCGAGTCCGAGGTCCAAGGGTAGATCTGGAAGGAATCGAGGATGGGGACCGTCCTCATGTCCGACTCGTCTATGGTGGCATAACCCAGGATGGACGACCCGTCGATGTACACCCCGTCGTCTATGGCCTTCTCGGCCTGCGAGGCGGGTATGGACACCGTCTTCACGACACCCAGGATATCGCAGAACTGCATCTCGATGAACTTGACCTTTTCGCGTTCGATCGTTTGAAGGATCTCCTCCTTCTTGGCATGCTCACTTGTAGAGCTCATTATGAATATGTTATACTAATTTACTAAAAAAAGGTTTCGTATATCTACATATGTATAGTAGATAGGATTACAATGTTAATATGTCTAATGTAGAATTATTATACCGGAACAAAGGCGGCAGCGCTGACGCTGGCTAGGGAAGGCCTGCGTAACCGTCTACGGGCGCAGGGACGATAAAAGGCAGCCCAACAGCTCCTGGGCGAGCGAAGGGTCGGGAAGGCCGCCCTGGGCGAAACCCGGCCGCCCGCCTCCAGAGCCTCCCAAGGGCCGCAGGCAGGAGTCGAGGAGGCGCAGGCAGTCGACGCCGCTGCCGTCCGCCGCCGCCAGGACCACGTCGGCCTTCTCCGCCGTGGACAGCAGGAAGGCCACGCCTCCCGCGTTGCGGACCCTCTCCGCCGCCTCGCGCATCTCCTTCTTGTCCAGATAGGGGAAGGCCCCCGCATGCACCTGCAGGCCCGCGACCTCCCGGGGCTCGAGAGCGCCGAGGGCCAGCCTCGACAGCTCCCTCAGGGCCGCACGGCCCCGCTCGAGCTCCGCCCTGGCGTTCCTGACGGTGGCGGCGAGGTTCTCAACAGGGCAGCCCAGCTCGTCAGCGAGCGAAAGGGAGAGGTTGGCGAGGTCCAACGACCTCTCCATGGCCTTCTCCCCCACCTCGAAATCGATATTGACCTCCCCCCCGCCGCCAGAGCCGATGCGGGTGATGAGCACGGCGCCGAGCTCAGCGGTCTCCATCACATGGATCCCGGCGCAGGCGGCGCGGTCGAAATCGCCTATCTCCACAACATCCACCGTGTCCCCGCCGATGCGGTCGAGCTTGGCCCGCACCCCCTCCTCCTCGGCCTCATCCCGCTCCATCGCCGAGCGGCAGACCTCGATATTGGCGGCTATGCCCCGGTTCACCTCGCGCTGGGCCTGCAGGGCGATGCCCCAGTCCACTTCCCCCTTGACCGTGAGCCTTTTCAAGCCCTCGTCGATGCCTATCTTCACCAGCTCCAGATCGGGGTCGGCCCTGCTCAGGGCGGAGAAGAGCATGTGCTCGGCGGTGTGTCCGCGCATGACCTCATAGCGATGCTGCCAGTCGACGCTGCACCAGGCCATCAGGCCCTCCCGCAGGTTGTGGCCC
This sequence comes from Methanomassiliicoccaceae archaeon, assembly GCA_003550345.1. GTDB lineage: Archaea > Thermoplasmatota > Thermoplasmata > Methanomassiliicoccales > Methanomethylophilaceae > PWHV01. The sequence continues at coordinate 2,829 of PUJZ01000066.1, read as the reverse complement.
GGGACCCGGTGCCAGACCTCGTCCCCCCTCTCCTCAACCTCGGCGACGTCCAGGCCTTGGATGCGGCCGCGGTCGGCCGCCTGGCCTCCGCCCCCGGGGTAGAACGCGGTCCCATCCAGGACCAGCCAGTCCCCCTCGGAGCGGACGACGGTCGCCTCGAACTCGAAAAGGTAGGGGTCGCGATGGTAGAGCCTAACTGTCATGCAGGGGGAGATTGGCGGAAGCAAGATAAAACTGATTGCCGGAGGCGGCACAATCTTAATTACCCCCTACATTATTCGAGCGTTATGCTAGCATAAGAATTCTGCTCAAATGTCTAAACCGAGCGGTTTTTCACAGCGCATATGTATAGAGGGTTATCATGGCCGGAGAGAGGCTCGATGAACTGGACAAACGGATAGTGGAGGAGCTCTGCAGCTCCAGCCAAGGCTCGTTCCGGCAGATAGCGAAAAGGCTGGGAGTGCACCCCACCACCCTCATACAGAGGGTGAAGAACCTGGAGGCCCGCGGCCTCATCAAAGGGTACCGGGCGGTGGTGGACTACATGAAGCTCGGCTATGAGTTCATGGCCATTGTCCACATCTACGTGGAGGGAGACATACTCGAGATCCAGAAGAAGGTCATGTCCATAGAGCAGGTCATATCGGTCTTCGATGTCACCGGGGAGTACGATTCCATCGCCTGGGTGGCGTGCGGCGACCGCGAGGAGTTCTCCGATGTGGTAAAGAGCATACTCTCCATAGAGGGAGTCAAGAAGACCAACACCTCGGTCATATTGAACATCGTCAAGGACCCCATGCTCTTCATACCCAACCTTTTGGAAGATGAGTAGGCGTTCAGAAAACAGTTTAATACCAGCCTCGGTTTAGCGTTGCTTGAATAGCATCCGTGGGGCATTCGGCATGAAGAGGACGCACACTTGTGGGGAGATCGGCGCCGGCGACCTGGGCAGGGAGGTCTGCCTGCAGGGCTGGGTCAGGTTCTCCCGGGACCACGGCGGGATACTGTTCTTCGACCTCGCCGACGCCTATGGAACGACACAGCTGGTGTACGACCCCGAGGACCTGCCCGATAATGCCGCCAGAAAGGCCTTGGAGGAGGCCCTCGACGGCTTCACCCGGGAATCGGTGGTGTCGGTGGGCGGCAGCGTCCGCGAACGGGTGCCTGGCACCGAGGACCCCCGCAACCCCACCGGGGAGGTGGAGGTGCTCATCAAGGAGGCGGAGATGCTGAGCCCCTCGCGCTCGCCCCCCTTCGAGATCGGCGAGCAGAAGGAGCACCTACTTCCCGCCGAGGAGACCCGGCTGCGCTACCGCTACCTCGATCTGCGCCGGTCGGAGATGATGCGGGTGCTGCGCTTCCGGCACCGGCTGCTCGCCCTCGCCCGCGAGCACCTCGATGACCGCTCCTTCCTGGAGGTGGAGACCCCGCTGCTCACCCGCAGCACCCCGGAGGGGGCCCGGGACTTCCTGGTCCCGTCCCGTGTCCACCCCGGTTCGTTCTACGCGCTGCCGCAATCGCCGCAGCTGTTCAAGCAGATGCTCATGGTCGCCGGGGTGGACCGCTACTACCAGATGGCGCGCTGCTTCCGCGACGAGGACTCCCGCGCCGACCGGCAGCCGGAGTTCACCCAGCTGGACCTCGAGATGTGCTTCGCGGACCGTGAGGACGTGATCGGCACCGTGGAGTCGCTCATCGCCCATATCTGGAGGGGGCTGCATGGCGAGGAGCTGAGCACGCCCTTCCTCCGGCTCGGCTACGAGGAGGCCATGTCCCGTTACGGCACCGACTCCCCGGACCTGCGCTTCGGTCTGCCCATGACCGAGGTCGGCCCCATAGTGGCGGATGCTCCCTACGAGATATTCCAGCGGGTGCTGGCCAAGGGAGGCGCCATCGCCGGCCTCAATGTGAAGAGGGAGGACGGCGCCGACTCCGTGGGACGGAACGAGATAGACCGCCTCATCTCCTGGGTCAAGCGCCAAGGCATGGGGGGGATGACCTGGATGAAGGTGAGCCCCAGCGGCCTGGAGAGCAACATAGTCAAATACTTCACCCCCGAGGTGCAGAGCGGGCTCATGGAGGCGATGGATGCCGAGGAGGGCGACCTCCTCCTCTTCCTCGCCGGCCCCCGCGAGAAGGTGCTGGAGACCGGCGGCCTGCTGCGGGAGAAGCTCGCCGCCGACCTAGGGCTCATCGAGGAGGGCCGTCAGCAGTTCCTGTGGGTGGTGGACTGCCCCCTGTTCGAGAAGGACCCGGTGTCCGGCAGGCTCACCGCCTTCCACCATCCCTTCGTGAGGCCGGCGGGGGAGCTGTCGCCGGAGGTGCGGGGGGAGTCCTACGACCTCTGCCTGAACGGGGTGGAGCTCGGCAGCGGCTCGCTGAGGAACCACGACCCCGCGCTGCAGAGGCGGATACTATCCATGCTGGGCCTCTCCGAGGAGAGGATGGAGCAGGAGTTCGGCTTCTTCCTCGAGGCGTTGGGCTACGGGGCGCCGCCGCACGGGGGCATCGCCCTCGGCGTCGACCGCATGGTCAGCATAATGCTCGGCAAGGAGAGCATACGCGAGGTCATCGCCTTCCCCAAGAACAAGCGCATGCACTCCCCGATGGACGGCTCGCCCACCCCGGTGGACGATGATAAGCTCTCCGAGCTGCAGCTCATGTCCTTGGCTATCGACGACCTCGACCTCGACGACCTAGAGGACCTGCAATAGTCAGGGCCCTTTGGCGAGGCGTGCCCGCACCGCCGCCACTATCTCCTGCGAGGAGAAGGCGCCGCCGGTGCTCTTCTTCACCTCTCCGATGAGGCGGTTGGCCGCCTTCTCGTTC
>PUJZ01000062.1 GCA_003550345.1 Methanomassiliicoccaceae archaeon | reverse complement strand
GCATCGAAGAGGTCTACCTCAACGTTCCTCATTGGAACGTTCCGCTCGTCCACCAGGGACGTCTTGATGCTGGACGATTCCATGGAGAGGTCGATGGACTTGGTCTCACCGATGCTTAGGCTGACCGTCCTGTTCTCCACCTCGATGCCTTTGTATTCGACAACGAAGCGCCCTTCGGCGGGCATTAGGCCGCTGAGCTCGTACTTGCCGTCCGCGTCGGCGGTGGCGGACACCTTCCTGGTGTCGGTGACGAAGCTGGCCTTCGCGCCCTCCATGCCATCGTCGTCAAGCAGAAGCTGGCCGCTGATCTTCGAGCCCGGCAGGACGACATCGCTGCTCACCGAGTGGCCGGCGCTGGCCGGATTCACTGCGGCCTCCTGGCGCATCGCCTGCGAGTATGTGAAGTGGTACTCCTCGGTGGCGAGGACGTTCTCGCCGCGCATCATCAGCCTATCGTAGGAGCCGGTGCTGAACTTCACCTCGACGTCACCGAACGGCGCTAGAACCTCGTAACGTCCGTCCTCATCGGTCTTCACCTCCATGTGCGGTATGCCGTACTCGTCGTAGACGGTGACGCGCACGTCGGAGAGGGGATCGCCGCCGTCGGTCTTCACCGTGCCCGATATCTCCACGCCGTCGTAGTACTGCAGGAAGACGACGCCGTTGCGCAGGGTGGAGGTGCTGGTGTCGACCACGCCGGTGGCGTCGCCGGCGGCTATCTTCTCTTGAAGCTCCTTGCCCTTGTCGTAGCTTATGAAGGTCCAGGCGTCAGGGTGCGCCTGGTAGTCAGCATGGGGGTTGTACATGGCGGTGCGGTAGACCATGCGGAAATGGTTCAATCCCCATCCCTGCATGCTCTCCTTGTCCGCCAAGGAGCCCGACATTCCTGGTATGCCCTGCTGCGTCTCGCCGACGTCAGCGGGGTTGAAGCCCATGAAGGCCCTCCACATCATGCTCTCGTAGAGCTTGTCCTTGTAGAGGAGCACGTAGTCCTCCACCCGCATGTCGCCGGTAACCTGCGTGAGAGGCACGGTCTGCCCGGTGTCCAGCACCGCGTATATCTCGTAGAAATCGGCCGGTATGCCGTACTGGTCCATCACATAGTCGCCGAGCTTGGCGGGGGCGCTGAATATGCCCATGTCGCGGAAGCTCCAGGGGAAGAGCCTGGTGTCGACGGCGAAGTAGCCGATGTCGAAGCCGGTGTCCTGCCTTATGTCATGGTATAGTGAGGCGAGCTCGTTCGTGCCCAAGCGCGAGGTGAGGAAATGCTGCGATTCGATGTAACGGGCGTTGCGGTCGGAGAGGTCGTCGGCGTACCTGCCGTAGACGTCCGGGTTGGCAAGGATCCTGCTGACATAATCGCCGGAATTGAATATCCTGTCCTCAAGAGCGTCCGGCGATATTCCGTGCGCCTGCAGCGTGGACCGGACGTCGTCGCTGAACCTCTCCGTCTCCAGTATCCTGATGGTGAGGAGGGCTATGGCCTCGGCCTCGCTCTGGGCGGTTATGAATTGAGCGGCGATCTGATAGCCACGCTGGAAGTTCTCCGCCACGGTCGGATGCTTGCCGTAATGGCCCGCTTCGAAGCCGTAGTCCCACCATGAGAGATAGGCGGGACGGTCCCGTTCATTCGCTATGTGATTGTTCTGCTGCGAAAGCCAGTCCCATGCGTCCATGTAGTACCAGTTGTCGTGGGTGGTTATCCGGTAGCCGGTGGAGCCCAGGTATTGCAGGTCTCCGTGACTGTAGTCGTCAGCGCGGAGGAAGGAGGGCAGACCGTCATGTATCTGCTGGTCGTAGTCCGCCTTGGTGTTGTTCGGTATGCTGGCATCAACGGCGAACCATACGTTCGGCACCGCCACCAGGAAGGTCATGAACAGCACCGTCAGCAGTGGCGTGGGCTTTAGCGCACGGCGCCATTTGACGCGCCATTCGGCGCTGCGGATGTCCTTGTAGTACTGCTTGAAGTCCACCCGCACGAGTATGAGATTGATGGTGATGGCGGCGGCGATGGCGAATGCCATCGAGCTGTTGAACACGAAGCGCTGGGCGTTGGAGGCCATCAGCATTGCGACGACCATCCATACCACAATGAATGAGTAGAACGGCGCCTTGACCTTGGGTATCTTGATCAGCGCGTAGAACACTCCCACGATCGCCAGCCACAGGGTGGCGACGCCGAAGGAGAGAGCCAACGAACTGAAGGAGGGCGCCTGCGCCTCGGCGATGGTGTCGTATAGCTTGTCGGTCACGAAGTATCCCGCGCCCCCCACCAGCTGAGCGAACTGCGACGGGAAGAAGACGTACATCACCGACAGTCCAGCGATCACTATGATCAAGAAGCCTGGCAACGTGAGCGTCCAGGGCTTGTCCCTGGTGACGGTGAAGAAGCTGCCGACCAGGAATCCGCCCAGCACCATGAGGGCGGGGAGGTCCCACCACACATTGGCTGAACCGTAACCGAAATAGTAAGGCATGCTCAAGACCAATGTCGCCAGCCCGGCTATTGCATAGACAAAGGTCAGTCCCATGGAGTCGCGGTTGCTGAACCGGTCCACCAGCAGCTGCACGAAGAGGAAGGCGGTGATTATCACCAGTGAATAAACGAAACCTTTCCAGGTCATCGCCGCCAGCGCCAACGACATACCCGCCATGAGAGCGTAGAGCAACGCCACGCGGTTGCTGACCGCGAAGCCTTTGATGCCCGAAACTATTGAAGGCCTGGAGCTCCAGCTCTCCACCCATTTCGTTCCCTTGATCCCGGTCAGCGCCTTCATCAGGAAATAGAATCCCCACAGTATGAAGAACATCGCCAGGGCGTCGTGGTCCGCGTCTGAGAGGACGGTGAGCGATATCGCTCCCGCGGAAACGGCCATGAGCGCTGCGGCTATGAGGCCGACACGGGTGCCGAAGGCCTCGCGGGCCATGAGGAACACCGGTATGATCGCCAGAGCTCCGAAGACCGGCGTGGAGAACATGAAGCTCATCCCCACAGCGGTGTCCGTAGGTATGCCGAACAGCGACAGGAAGAGGCCGCCCATCACCACGCTCCAGGCGTAGAGAGGCTCGCGCAGGTTGCTGGCGTAGAACGGATAGTTGTGAAGGGGCTCATGGGTGAGCTGCTGGCCGGTGGCGAGAATGTATTCTATAACACGCTCGTAGTACACCGCGTCAGCGCCGCCGGACAACGCGAAGTCGTTGCCGATGGAGGTGCCGTAGGCGAAGAAGCTCCTCAGGAAGAAGGCGAGTAGCATTATCGCCGCCAGAACGAGGAGCGTCTGCGTGCTGCCAGACGGCCTCAGGCCCGACCAGCTGCTCTGCTCGGTGCCAGGCCGGGCTCCGCGTTTGGACGCCCCCCTTCCCTTCTTGCTCATTTTTCAGTTTTCTCCTGCGCAGGTGAGTGCCATGCGATAATACACGGCGTATAAATAGATTCTCAGTGAGCCAGAACCATTTCCGCCCATATGGCTCAAAGGGCCGATATCTCCTCCGCGATGGATCGGGCCACGCTTGCCGGATCGGCGGCCTGGTATATGCTGCGGCCGACGATCACGTGATTGGCGCCAGCGTTTACGGCGGCAGCGGCGCCGCCCCCTTGGGCGCCCACGCCGGGCGAGAGTATCCTCATTCCATCGCCGATCACATCCCTCAAAGTGGCGAGCCTCTCCGGACGCGTGGCGGGGGCGATGATGCCGTGGGCGCCGCATCTCAGCGCCATCGCGGCGATCTCCTCCGCATGCTTGGAGGTGAACATCTCCCCTCCGGGATGGGACATCTCCGTCACCACGAATACCTCGCCTCCTTCGGCTGCCTCAAGGCAGGCGTTGAGTGAGTCCTCGCCGGTGAATCCGTGGACTATGACCGCGGACGCTCCCAGCTCCATGCACCTCTCCACGATGAGGCGGTCGGTGTTGGGGATGTCCGCCACCTTGAAGTCGCATATCACATCGCTCATCAAGGAAAGGCGGGTGATAATCTCCGGGCCGGCGCTGAGCACCAAAGGCCAATTGACCTTAACCGCATCAACGTGGTCGCAGACCTCGTTCACTACCTCCAATGCCTTGCTGGGCGAGGTCTCATCAAGGGACAGCACCAATCTGGATTTGCATCTCATCTCGCTTTTCCCTGAAGTCTAGAAAGGGGGCGATGTTCTTAAATTGTTCCGCGCATGCCCGTGCTGATGAGCGAAGAATTGGAATGCCTCTCCTGCGTGAACGGCGATCTGTCCTTGGGATGCCAGCACTGCCGCGAAGGCGGCAAGCTGGTGCTGCTCATCACCGGGAGGTGCGGGGGCGGATGCTGGTACTGCCCTCTGTCGGATGCGAAGAGGGGCAAGGACGTTATCTACGCCAACGAAAAGCTGGCCGGCAGCAAGGATGACGTGCTTGAGGAGGCCAGGTCTATCGGTGCCACCGGCACGGGGATCACCGGCGGCGATCCGCTGCAATGCCTGGAGAGGACCGAGCGCGCAATAAGGTCGCTGAAGGAGGAGTTCGGCGAGGGGCATCACATCCATCTTTACACCTGCACCGTCGATGCGGAGAAAGCGCTGCGGCTGGAGGGCGCGGGCCTTGACGAGATTCGCTTCCACCCCCGCTTGGAGCTATGGGAGAGGCTCGAGGAGCAGCCGCTGAAGGAGCTCATGTCGAGGACTAGCATGCACGTAGGCCTCGAGCTGCCCGCCCTGCCCGGAATGGAGAAGGAATTGATGTCGGCTATAAGGTCGGCTGCAAAGATGGGCCTGCATTTCGTGAACATAAACGAACTGGAGTTCTCCGAGGGGAACTACGGGATGATGAAGGCCAAAGGGTATGGCATAAAAGACGAGCTCTCATCGGCGGTGGAAGGCTCCGAGGAATTGGGAAGGATGCTCTGCCAGGAGGCAGAGGGAATAACGGTGCACTACTGCTCGTCCAGCTTCAAGGACTCGGTGCAGCTGCGTCGGAGGCTTATGCGGAGGGCGGAGCGCGTGGCCTTGGAGAGCGATGAGATCACCGAGGACGGCACCCTGCTGAAAGGGGTGGTGGAATGCGACGACCCGTTCGAGCTGATGGCGTGGCTGGCGGAGGAGTTCGACGTGCCCGCGGCGCTCATGCGACACGACGCCGAGAAGAGAAGGCTTGAAGTGGCTCCGTGGGTGCTCGAGGACATTTATGAGGAGATTCCCCACAACTGCTACATAGCGGAGGAGTACCCCACCTCCGACCGCTTGGAGGTGGAGAGGATGCCGTTACGTTGATTCTTTCTTCTCCTGCTTGCCTTTGACTCCCTTCTCCTTCTGGTCTTTGGACCTGAGGAAGGATTTAGTGCGGTAGTACACCAACGGATGGTTGACCTTGTCGCTGGCGCAGAGCCGGTCCGGCTCATAGCATATCCCGTGGCTCTTCATGGTGGCGCATTCGGGGGCGGTGTACTCCGTCCCCGAGGTCTCGCCGGTGATGTGCTTGATCTGATACAGCGTCTTGGACTCGTCGAAGTCCGGCGACTTGGAGAAGAGGAGGAGGATCTCCTCCGAGTCCATGCCCAGGTTGTGGAGGAAGGAAGTGAGGGCGAATCTTCCCGTGTGAGGAAGGTTGACGGCGTTCTGCGTGTTCGCCAACAGGACGCGCATACAGGGAGGGAAGAGCTCGGCGTCCACCTCGCCCAGGCCTCCGTCCTCGAAGCGGCTCTTCCTCGCCTCCAATTCGTTCACGATGTCGGCGGTGACTTTCCTCAGAGACGTTCTCATCTCTTCCGGGAGGTCAAGGGGGAGCTCCCGCTCAAGGCGGTCCTGCAGGGCGTTCTGCAGCACGCGGCAGAACGAGGTGCCGGGAAGGAACACGTAGCCGTCGAACACTTCAGTATTGACCAGTTTCCACTCTGGGCTCTTGATGCGAGAGGAGAAGCGGAGGAAGTCGGTGAAATGCATCATCAGGCCCTTCTCGGAGGCGACAGCGTTGGCGTCGAGCTCTCCCGCCACATCGATGACCGTATCAGGGTCGGATGAGAGTATGTGGCTGAGACTGCGGTTCAGTTTCACCGCCTCCGCCAGGGCGTACCTCCGGGTGAGGTAATTGTCGTCGATGCTTGACACCAGCATCCTCGCGTAGATGTACGACATTATCTCCAGCAATCGGTCGAAGTCCCCTCCCGCCAGGGATATGTCGGAGATGTCGCTGTTGC
>PUJZ01000037.1 GCA_003550345.1 Methanomassiliicoccaceae archaeon | reverse complement strand
CCGGTGACGCTCAGGGCGACCTTGCTGTCGTAGTCGGCGGCCAATCTCTCGAAGAGGTCGCATAGGCGCATCGAGGTGTTCACCAGCTGCCGGGCGGTGCTCCCGCCCAGCCCGTACTGGGCCTCCATCCTCCTCGCCCGCTCCAGCGGCGTCTCCTTGGCCTCCAGCGCCTCGGCCATCGCCCTGACGTTGAATATGCCGAGGTCCGGCTCGCCGATGTAGCCGTAGTCCTCCTCGAACTCCTTGCTCCGCGCGGCCACGGTGACCTTGCGCTCCTCGTCGTAACGCCTGGTCTCCCGCAGCACCGGGCGCCCCGAGCGCAGCATCTTGGTCTGCCGCAGCGCCTCGTACTTGAGCGCGCGCTCCATGTTCTTCAGGCCGGTGACGTTCTTGACCTCCACCCTCTCCTCGCCCACCGAAATGTTGCAGTCCGCCCGCACGGTCTGCTCGCCGTCCTCGCTGAGGCCGACGGTGTGCCTGATCTCGGTGAGCATGTCGGAGAGGAACTGCCGGGCCTCGGCGGGGCTGCTGAGGTCGGGCTCGGTGACGATCTCCGCCAAGGGGACGCCGCTGCGGTTGTAGTCCACCAGCGAGAGCTCCGCCCCTGGACTCCCCGCCCGGCGGATGCGGCCAGGGTCCTCCTCGAGGTGCACCCTCCTGATGCGCACGGCCTTGCCGCGGAAGTCGAAGACGCCGTGCTCCCCCACCGGGCTGTCGTGCTGGGTCACCTGGTAGTGCTTCGCCAGGTCGGGGTAGAAGTAGGTCTTGCGCGCGAACCAGGTCCTCTCCGGGACCTGGCAGGCGAACAGCTTCGCCAGCCGCAGGCCCATCTCCAGGGCGGCGCGGTTGAGCGTCGGCCGCGAACCAGGCATTCCCAGGCAGGTGGGGCAGACGGCGCTGTTCGGAGGGCCCCCGTCGGTGGGGCAGGAGCAGAACATCTTGCTGCGGGTGGGCAGCTGCACATGTATCTCCAGGCCTATCCTCATGCCCTCGCCTCCGGCACCGGGTACTCGAACCTGCGCTCCCATTCCAAGCCCGCCTTCAGCAGGCGGTCCTCGTGCCAATGGTCGGCGGTGAGCTGCATTCCCAGGGGCATGCCGTCGATCTCTCCGCAGGGGAGGCTCATATGGGGCATGCCCGCCAGGTTGGGCGGGATGGTGAGATGGTCGGCCAGGTAGGTCTCCAGGAGGCTCATGGCCTCCACCTCGTCGAAGCGGGGGGCCACGAACGGCATCGTCGGCGCCAGAAGCATGTCGCAGGAAGCGAAGGCGCGGCGGTACTCGGCGATGAGGGCCTGGCGGACCTGCAGCGCCTTGACGTAGTAACGGTCACGGTAGCCCACCATGCGGGTGAAGGTCCCCAGCAGTATCCTCCGCTTCGCCTCCCTCCCGAAGCCGGCGGAGCGGACCTGGCGGAAGTACCCGTCGAAATGGGTGTCGAGGTCCTCGCCGCGGGCGCCGTAGCGCATGCCGCCGTAGCGGGCGAGGTTGGTCGACGCCTCGGAGGTGGCTATTATGTAGTACGCCGGCTGGGCGTAGCGGAACAGGGGCATGTCCACCTCTATGACCTCCAGGCCCATGTCCCCGCGGAGCGTCTCCACCGCATCGTTGAACACCGACATCACCTCCTCCGGTATGCCCTCCAGGGACTGCCTGGGTATGCCCACGCTACGCGCCGCGGAGCGCTCCCTGTGCTCAGGATGGCCGCAGCTGGTGGGGTCGCGGGGGTCGGGGCCGGCGATCAGCGGGAACCTCTCAGCGATGCTGGCGCAGTCCGCGGACAGCATGCCCACCTTGTCCAGGGAGCTGCCGTAGTCCAGCAGGCCGTGGCGGGAAACCCTCCCGTACGTGGGGGTGAAGCCCACCACGCCGCAGAACGCCGCCGGGCAGGAGATGCTCCCTCCGGTGGAGACCCCCAGCGCTATGTGGCCGTCGATGAGGGCGGCGGCGCAGGCCGCCCCTCCCGACGAGCCCCCGCAGCTGCGCTCCCGGTCGTGGGGGTTACGGGGCAGCGCGAAGGCGGAGTTGACGGAGAAGGTGCCGAACCCGAACTCGTCCATGCTCGTCTTCCCCAGCAAGGCGCCGCCCGCCTTGCGCAGCGACTCCACGGGGGCGGCGTCGAACGGGGGCCGGTAGCCGCTCAGTATCCTCGAGCCGGCGGTGGTCTCGTGGTCCACGGTGGTGAGGTTGTCCTTGGCGGAGAAATGGAATTCCGCCGACTCCAGGGACTCGTCGTCGCTGAGGCTGTAGAAGATGCCGTAATCACGGTCCAGCTCCCTGATGGCCTCCAGGCGGGACGCCTTCATGAGAGCCTCGGCCCCCTGACGTAGTCCTGGTAGGTGTCCATGTCCCTCATGAGCAGCTCGGCGGGGATGTCCTGCCGCGGCTCGTCGTCGCGCAGGACGTCCGCCACCTCCACCGGGTTGAAGCCGTAGTCCTCGAGGCCCTCCAGCTCGTCCAGGAGGCTGAAGTGCTCAAGTATGTCCCTCAGGTCCTCGCTGTAGGACGCGATCTCCTCCTCGCTGAGCTCAATCCGGGCCAGCAAGGCCACCCTCCTCACGGTCTCGGAATCCATTCTCGCCCTCCGCTGGATGATGCCAACACCGACATCGTTTATTTAATAATCGCCCCGCGCGGGGCCCATGGGAAAGGTTTATCTTGCACCCCCACTTTATTCGGCCAGGTAAGCATGGCAGACCTAGAGAAGACGATGAAGGACGGCCACAAGGAGATGGAGAAAGGGGACTTCAAGAAGGCCTACAGCAAGTTCAAGAAGGCCGCCGAGGAGTCGCCGGACTCCGCCGAGGCCTGGTTCCTCAAGGCGGAGACCGGGAACATGGCCTCCGGGATGTTCGGCGCCAAGATATCCGACGAGGAGATCATAGACGCCTACAAGAAGGCCATCCAGCTAGACCCGGAGAATTTCATCTACTATTCCTCCTACGGGGCGTTCTGCGTCTCGGTGGGCAAGTACGACGAGGCCGAGGGCGCCTACAAGGAGGCGGCGGAGCTGGACGAGCCCAACGCCGCCCGCTACCTGTCGGAGTTCGCCGTCGACTTCTACCACAACGTCCTCGCCCGCTACGGGGAGATCATGGACGACCCCAAGGCGCGGGAGCCCTATGCCCGCAAGGCGCTGCAGTACATGCTCATGGCGCTGGAGATAGAGCCCGAGGAGGCGAAGAGGCTTCTCTGATCAATAAAGGCCCAAGGACCTCAGGGCCTGGACCACGCCCTCGCCATGCTCCCCGGGCATCACCTCGTCGGCGGCCTCCTTGGCCGCGTCGGTGGCGTTGCCCACCGCGATGCCCCGGCCGCATCCCTTGAGCATGGACACGTCGTTGTCGGAATCCCCGATGGTCGCGATCCGGCCGGGTTCGATGCCCATCATCTCCGCCGCCCTGCGCAGCCCCCTCATCTTGCAATGGTCGAGCTGCATTATGTGTATGGCGAAGCCGCTCGCCTGCACCCGCACCGGGAATTCCTTGAGCTGCTCGATGACCCACTGCGGCTCCACCTTGCCGCGCAGAGCGACCTCCGACAGCCTCCACTCGTCGGTGAAGAGCCTTTCCAGGTCGACTAGCCGCGACAGGTGCTCGAAGGCCTCGCGGGGCTGGGACGGGTCGCCGATCACCTCCACGCGCTCATCGTGGCAGACCACTCCGCCGTTCTCCGCCACCACGGTGCCCCCCAGGCCGATGAAGCGGCTCAGGCCGTAGGCGATGGGCAGGACGTTCCCGGTGGCCAATATCACCGGGGTGCCCTCCGCATGCACCTGGCGCAGCGCCTCCATGGCGTTGCACTGCAGGTTCTTGCGCATGTCGGTGATCGTGCCGTCCACGTCCACGGCCACGGCGCTCGGTATCATATCCTCAGCTCGCCCAGGGTCGTTATCCTCTCCGCGAAGGCGTTGTGCTTGTGTATGGACTCCTCGCTCTCGCTGCGCACCAGGAGCACCACATCGTCCGGCAGCTCCGGATAACGGAGGAGGACCCTCATGAGCACGTCGCGCACAACGTCCTCGACGAACTTGGGGTTCTTGTGGGCGTTGGTCACCACCGCCGCCTCGTCGGCCCGTTTCAGTATCTCGTAGGTGGGCGAGGAGAAGGACTCCTCCACCATCCCGATGAGGTCGTTGGCCTCCAGGTCTATGTGCTCAGGCAGGGTCATCATCAAGGTGCAGATGTTGCGCTGGTTGTGCGATATGGTGGGGAACTCCTCGCTCACCACGCCGTCCTCGAGCACGGAGCGCACCGACTCCATGGCGCAGGGGCAGGCGGTCATGCCGATTACCTCCACGCCCACGGTCTTCATCAGGTCTCCCCCCCTCTCCGCCAAGGCCTCGCCCATCAGGCGGTAGAACTCAAGGGTCTCGCGGCCGTTGGGGGTCTCGCTCTCGCGGAAGTAGTCGGCGCCGATGTGGACCTCGCCCACGTTGGCGTACTCGTGCCTCTCCAGCAGCCGGCGGCAGATCGATGCCGCCAGGTTCTCTATCCCGGAGACGGGCTCCCGCACGCTCTCGTCCACCACCTCCCGTATGATCTCCAGGTTACGGGAGAGGTGGGAACCCTTCTGGTCGGAGGGCAGGTCCACATAAACGTCTATGTCACAGGCCAGGGTCTCGCATATCAGCTCGATCCTCCCGTTCCTCTTGACCCTGATGGGCTTCTTGACGCCGGTGACGCCCACCCGCGTCAGCTTGAAGCCCTTGTCCAGGCGCCTGCTCTGAACATCACAGACCTTGATGAAATCACCAGTGCTCAATCGGGGATGACCACTTAAAACTATTGTAATGGACAAATTAGTTGGTTACGGCCCCCAGCAATCTTTTTTAGCATCGCGGCGATGGGGTAGGGATGATATGCGGCGCGGACGAGGCGGGGCGGGGCCCGGTCCTGGGGCCATTGGTGGTCGCCGCGGTGGCGGTGGAGGACGGCTCCGTCCTGGAGGGGATGGGCCTGAAGGACTCCAAGCGCCTCTCGCCGGCAAGGCGGGAGGCCCTTTTCGATGAGATAATGTCGCTATGCCGGACGGAGGTGGTGTCACTGGCGCCGCAGCGGATAGACGAGGCGCGCCAGGTCATGTCCCTCAACGCCCTGGAGGCCGAGGCGTTCGCCGCCGTCCTCGCCCCGTTCCGGGACCATTCGCTGTTCGTGGACTGCGCCGACGTCAATGAGAAGGCCTTCGCCCGGACGCTGAAAGGCCTTCTGGGGCGCTGCGGCCCTCTGGTTTGCAGGCACCGGGCGGACGACAGGTACCCGGTGGTGTCGGCCGCCTCCATCGTGGCCAAGGTGACCCGCGACCGCGCCGTCCGGCAGCTGGAGGAGGAGACCGGCGAGGCGCTGGGCAGCGGCTACCCGTCCGACCCGGTGACCATATCCTTCCTCGAAAGATGGATAAAGGAAAAGGGCAATCCGCCACCGTTCGCGCGCAGCACGTGGCAGACCACGCGCCGCATACTGAGCATGAGCATGAACACCAGTCTGGAGGACTGGTCGAAGGTGAGCACCGTGATGGAGGCATTGGACGAACTGGTTGAGAAATTCAACAACAAGGTCCAGAAGGACGAGAATCTCAACGAGGCCCTCGCCGGCATAAGGAAGGCCATAAACCTGGACCTCGGGGATCTGGAATTCTCCTTCCGCCTCGAGGACGGCGAGGCCCATTCCCTGACGGACGGCCTCATAGACGAGGCAGATGTGGTCATCTCCTCGGACCCCGACACCATCATGGACCTGCTGGAGAAGAGGGTCAGGCCGATGAAGGCCTTCGCCCAGCGGCGCTTCCGTGTCGCCGGGGAGATCGAGGACCTGCTGCGACTGCGCAAGCTCTTCTGAAGCGCCGCGGCGGCATGCAAACCTTTTTAGATGAGTTAGAGATTAGGACGCAAATAGAGCGGGGTGGGGTAGCCAGGATATCCCGTCGGGCTCATAACCCGGAGACCGGTCGTTCAAATCGACCCCCCGCTACCAACCCCTTCTCCGCCCCCGCCGTTCTCAATCAATAACCTAGGAAGAATATTTCTATCTGCTTCGAGTTTACCCAAAAGGGAGAGATGCAAGCGATAATTTTGGCTGCGGGGCATGGTACCCGGCTGTGGCCGTTGTCAGAGGCCAGGCCGAAGGTTATGATGCCCATTGGGAACAAGCCCATCCTGGAGCACATAGTAGAATCGCTGGTGAGCAACGGCGTCACCGAGATGGCGATCGTCGTGGGCCACCGCCGCGGCATGATCCAGTCCTATTTCGGCGACGGCTCCGATTTCGGGGCCGACATAAGCTATTTCGAGCAGTCCAAGCCCCTGGGCACCGCCCACGCGCTCCTCTGCGCCAAGGACTTCCCCCGGGGGGACTTCCTGGTGCTGCCGGGGGACAACGTGATAAGCCCCGAGGGGGTGAAGGACCTCCTCGCCGCCGATGAGACCAACTGCGCCCTCCTGGCCCGCAGCCCCATGCCCTCGAAGTACGGGGTGGT
>PUJZ01000035.1 GCA_003550345.1 Methanomassiliicoccaceae archaeon | reverse complement strand
GGTCCAATGCCTGGCCGTGTTCGTACTCGAGCTGCGGCTGCACCTCGACAGCGATTGCGGTGACGACCGGGGCGATCACGATATCGTTGGTGAATGCCTCGAGCTCGCCATCGTAGGTCACCTTGACGGCTGTGTTGTTGTGCAGCATCGATTCGAGGACGGTGCCGTTCTGAGGATCGGCCACCAGTCCGTTGGCCTCGAAGTCAACGAACGAGATCTCGCTGAAGGTTCCATCGCTCCAGGTGAGATTCACGACCAGTTCACTGAGGTCGAGCTCCTCACCGTGAACGTAGGACAGCTGCGGCTGCTCCTCGATTGCTATGGAGGTGACCACGGCGTTGACGGTGATGCCGAAACCGTCGCTCTCGTTGGAGGCAACATGCGTCACGGTCACGCTGGTGTTCGTGTGGCTGAGGGCCGCTCCGTCCACGGGGTCGGTGACGATTTCGGCGCCGAAGCCCTCGAATTCTATGGTCTCGTTGCCAGTGTCGCTCCATGTCAGGTTGACGGCAAGGCCGGTTAGATCGAGAGCCTGGCCATAATCGTAGGTTAGGATGTCCGGCTCCTGTACCAACCACACCGCTGTGACGATGCGATTGATTACCATCTCTTCAGTGTAGGCCTTCTCGTTGCTTGGGGTGTGGGTCACCCCTACCGTGACGCCGTCGTAGCCATGGTCCACCTCGGTGCCATTGGAGGGGTCGGACTCCAGCTGGTAGAATTGGAAGTCCTTGTGCTTTACGATGGAATTGATTATGACGGAGCCGTCGCTCCAGGTCATATTCACCTTGAGAAGGGTCAGGTCCAGCTCCTCACCGTAATCGTATTTAAGTTCAGGCTGATGCTCGATCGATATCGCGGCGACGGTGAAGTTGATGAAGTGGCTTAGGAGGGGGTATGTAGCTCCCTCGGCGATCCACCAAACGTCCACGAAGTCCCAGCTAACGAATGTTGAGTGTCTCATCATCTCTTCGGTAGTCCTGCCTTCGCCTCCGTTCGAGTCCGGTTGGTTGGACGTCTGGGTGTCCCAATAGGATTGCGAGACCAGTCCCCAATTAAAACCTACAAGACCCTTGGCAATTAGGCCGCTGACCTCACCAACGGAGTATGATTGTATGATAGAACCCTCATTCTGGTTCTCACCGACTAGTCCGCCCACATACCAATTCCCGCTCACGTCGCCTGTGGCATATGTCTGTGAGATGGAGCCTATGTTGTTTCCGACGAGGCCTCCCACTTGATTATGGGTGGCGCTGACATCACCGGTGGCGAATGATACGCTGATTGTGCCGGCGCTCGTATAACCTACGAGGCCGCCCACAGCAGCGTGACCGCTGACGTTCCCGGCCGCATAGGACCTGTAGATGGTGTTGTAAGACCAACCGATGAGGCCTCCCACCTGATTGTTCCCGCTGACGTCGCCGGTAGCATGCGACTGCCTAACGGTTCCTGAGTTTATTCCTACGAGGCCTCCCATGTGATTGTTCCCGCTCACATCGCCGGTGGCGTAGGATTCGCTGATCATCCCTTCATTGTTTCCGACCAGGCCGGCCACGTAGTCGTTCCCGCTCACATCGCCGGTGGCGTAGGATTCGCTTATCGTGGCGCCGTCGATGCTCGAACCGACCAGGCCGCCCGCCTGGTTGGTTCCGCTGACGCCGACGGATGCGGAACAAGAACTTATGGTGGCCTGGTTGGAGCCGACGAGACCGCCGACGCCGTTTATCCCGCTAACATTCCCAACTGCGGATATCTGGCTGATGGAGCCTGTGTTCAAACCGACGAGACCGCCAACGTGGTGGAGGCCTACGACCTTAAAATCAACCAGGCCGACATCAGTGATCTCAGCCATACCTGAGAGGTGGCTGAACATCCCTACGTATTCAGTTGTGGAGCGGTTGATGAAGAGACCGTGTATGAGATGGCCTTTACCATCCAGGGAGCCGGAGAATTGATCGGTCTGATTACCGATGGGTTGGAAACCTCCTCCAGTCGAGGCGTCCGTGCCCCACATGCTGCTCTTCCTTTTGATGTCGGAGAGGTCTATGTCGTTCATGAGGACGTAGTCCGCCTCAAGGTCCATGGCCATCAGCTGCAGCTGATGGCTGTTCCTTATCTCCGTGGACCACTCCATGCGCAGGAACGGCCGCGTTTCTCCATCGGTCATCCACCACACGTCGTCGAAGTCCCAGTCCACAAAGGTCGTCTGTAGCATCATCTCTTCGGCGGTCTTGCCATCGCCGCCGTCTGAAACGGTCTGATCGGTTGTCTTATTGTCCCAATACGACCGGGTGACGGTGCCATCGTCAATGCCGATTAGCCCGCCTACCCAATTGCTACCGTTCACTTTTCCAGTGGCGTACGATTCTGCCACCGACCCCTGGTTATCGCCGATTAGCCCGCCTACCCAATTGCTACCGTTCACTTTTCCGGTGGCATATGATTCTGTAACTGTGCCATCGTTTCCGCCGATTAGCCCGCCAAGAACATCATTGCCGTCAACGTCACCGCTTGCGTATGCTTCAGCCACTGTGCCTTCGTTCCAGCCTACCAACCCCCCCATCCAGTCAGCGCCGCTCACTTCACCTCTGGCAAATGATAGGTTAACGATGCCAGTGTTCCTGCCAACGAGCCCCCCGGCGAATTCGTCCCCGTGAACATTCGCTGTCGAATATGATTGGTGGATTGTTCCAATGTTTGAACCGGCAAGACCTCCCAAATTGGAGGCGCCGCTAACATCGCCGGTGGCGTAGGATTCGGTGATGTCGCCTTCGTTCCATGCGACGAGGGCGCCAACGTAGTTGTTGCCAGTGGCGTTGCCGGTGGCGTGGGATTTTCTGATGTCGCCTTCGTTGTTACCGACAAGGCCGCCAACGCTACTGAAACCACTGGTGCCGCTCACATCGCCGGTGGCGTAGGATTCGGTGATGTCGCCTTCGTTCCATGCGACGAGGCCTCCTATGGTGTCACCGCCGCTCACATCGCCGGTGGCGTAGGATTCAGCGATATTGCCTTGGTTCCAAGCAACGAGACCGCCCAAATCATGTACTCCGCTCACATCGCCGGTGGCGTAGGATTCGGAAACATAGCCGACATTAAAATTGAAACCTACCAGACCGCCCACACTAGCAGTGCCGCTCACATCGCCGGTGGAGTAGGATTCGCTGACGGTTCCCCGGTTATAACCGACGATGCCGCCTACCCTGAATGATCCACTCACATCGCAGGCGGCATAGGATAGAGTTACGCTACCCCAATTTTCACCTATGAGACCGCCGACACGCTCGTTACCGCTGACGTTGCCGCTGGCGTAGGATTCGCTGACGGTACCCCAGTTCTTACCAGCGAGCCCTCCCACATCATTGCCGCTATTGACATTCAAATCGATCAGGGCGATGTTCTTGATCTCTGCCGTTACAGCTATGGCGCCGAAAAGGCCTACGGTATTGGTCAAAGTGCGGTTTATGAACAGATTGGATATAGTATGGCCGTCGCCATCGAAAGTCCCCATGAAGATTTCTTCTTCGTCGCCTATCGGCTCGAATCCGGCCTCATCGTTCCAACCCGCCGTCGCGCTGGCGTCTATGTCCGCGATCAAAACATAATGAGCGGAAAGGTCATCCTTCATAGCCTGCAGCTGCACCACATTCTCTATCTGATAGGGATCGCCGACCGTCCCATGGCCGCCGGCGAATCCGTTCGCTTCGACCGAACCAGAGAAAAATGGCGTAACCGCTGCGAACACAAGGAGCACCGCCATCAATGCGGCCGCCAGACCTCTGGAGCTCATGTATTTCCACCCCCCCGCCGTACCCAATACCCTTAGAAACCGTTAAACATCTATTTATGGGATATATATAAGGTGGTTAATAACATTGTTAATTTTCGAGGTTGTAATCATAGCACAGCTTTTTGTTAAATTAAAGAGAAAAGAACCTTCGGATGGGCACATTCCCTGTGTGTCTCTGGATGCAAGTCCGTTCCCGTATACAGGTGGTTAGGAAGCCAGCATACGAAAGCGAGAACCGAGAACGAACAGAGGCGGAACTAACGCCATGCTAGGCTGAGTTTTGCTTAATCGATGAAATCCTACTCTGACCACCATCAGCATCCCCGATCCGAAGCTCACGTCGCCGCCGATTCCGTCCCTCAAAGTCTCCCTTAACTTATCAGCCCTAACCATTAGCGTGCCCTCTTAGAGGGCGGCGAAAACCCCGCGCTGTATACATTCCATCAGCATGGCGCAAGCGTGGCGAAACGATTCTAATCACCTTCTCCTCATCGCGATGGCGGACATCCCGAGCACGAGCATTAGGGCGAATGGCAGAGGACAGATGTCGTCATCGTCGGCCTCCTCATCATCACCAGCAGGCGGCTCATCGACTGTTTGCGCTTCAACGCTAAGCGCTTCTGTTTCATCGCTTTGTCCGCTTGGACCATGGGTCGCTTCGACCACAACCCTGTGATGGTCCGCCACTGTCAGAGATGTTCCGTGGGCAAGAGAAACGCTGAGATCGTTGACCCCGAAGTCCGCGAACGGCACCAGTGACCAGCTGCCATCGCTCCAGGTCAGGTTAGCCACCATGGAACTGAGGTCGAGCTCATCGCCGTGATCGTACTCGAGCTGAGGCTGCACCTCGACGGCGATGCCGGTAACGACCGGGGCGATCACGATGTCGTTGGTGTATGCCTCGAGCTCTCCATCATAGGTCACCTTGACGGCTGTGTTGTTGTGCAGCATCGATTCGAGGACGGTGCCGTTCTGAGGATCGGCCACCAGGTCGTTGGTCTCGAAGTCAGCGAACGGCACCAGGGACCAGCTGCCGTCGCTCCAGGTCAGGTTGGCCACCATGGCGCTCAGGTCCAAGGCCTCTCCGTGCTCATAGCTCAGCAGCGGCTGCACCTCGATGGCGATGGAGGTGACGGCCGGTTCCACCGTCAGTGTGAAGGTCTGCGGTTCCCCGGGTATGAAGAAGGCGGAAACGGGCGTCACTTCCACTTGGAAGCTGCCCGCCTCAAGGGTGCCGCTAGCCAGCCCTTGCGTGCTGAAGTCCAGGAATGCCGCGTCGCTGGTCCAATAGAAGGATGACTCCTGGTCCGCCTCCACTTGGTGCTCGAATTGCATTCCGTCGACGAACACCTCGCCCTCCGGCGGTTCAGGGGGGTCGGAGATGATCGCCGGCTCCCAATGGACATTGCGGAGAAGCGGATATGTCTGGCCCTCGGCAATCCACCACACCTCGTCGAAATCCCAGCCGTCGAATGTGGCCTGGAGCCTCATATCCGTGGTGTCCTTGCCCACGCCGGCGGCGCTGGCGTCCGTCTCAGCGGACTCGTTGTCCCAGTAAGAGCCTTCGTCACTGCTGGAGATGTTCCGGCCGACAAGGCCGCCGACCTCCGTGGTCCCGTCTATCTTGCCTGCCGCATAGGTCCGGATAAGTGACGAATCCTCTATCTGACCGATAAGGCCGCCCACACGTTCGTTGCCGGAAACCTCTCCGAGGGCATAGCAGTCCCTGATCTCTGAATTATCAGCTTCCCCGATGAGCCCGCCGGCCCATGTTCCTGTGCTATGGACATTCCCCAACGCAAAGGAGTTCTTCACATCCGCGGTGGTGAAGCCAATCAGTCCTCCGACGCTTTTTTGGCCGTATACATCGCCGACGGCGAAGCTGAAGGATACGTTCCCATCGTTGTCTCCGACAAGGCCGCCAGTGCCTTCATTATCAATCCAAGTGGATCTAACAGTGCCGGTCGCGTAGCAGAACGTTATCAGTCCTTGGTCGTTGATGCCCACCAACCCCCCGGCTCTACCGGTCGTGTCAACATCCCCCGTGGCATAGCACCCTGACAGGACGACGTTCATTATCTCTCCGACGAGCCCCCCTGCCGGCCCGTTGCTTGAATTGACGTTCCCTGTGGCATAGCACCCAGTGATGTTGCCTTCCAACGACGAATCCCCCACGAGCCCGCCCGCGGAATGGTCAGCCTCCACATCGCCGGTGGCATATGAGTTGTTGATCGGCCCTTCATTCATACCTACGAGACCGCCGACCCGCTCTTCACCTTCCACATCACCAGTGGCATAGCATGAATCGATCATGCCCTCGTTATAACCTGCCAGGCCCCCGACATTATCATCGCCGGACACTTTGCCAATGGCATAGGAACCGGTCGTCAGGTTGTTCGAGCCTCCGACCAGTCCACCGACCTCCTCTTTGCCGGTGACATCGCCGGCGGCATGGCTACCGCTTACGATGCCGGAGTTGAAACCGACCAGGCCGCCGGCAACCCACCCCGCACCCTCAACATTCCCTAAGGCAAATGAATCATAGATTGAGCCGGCATTCCATCCCGCCAATCCCCCTATGCTGTCTTCGCCTGAGACATTGCCAGCGGCGTACGAGCCGCTAACCGCACCTAACGGAGAGTTCCAGCCCACAAGGCCGCCCACATATTCTGTGCCGTTGACATCACCGGCGGCATGGCTTCCGGTTATCGTGCCGTGGTTCAAGCCCATAAGCCCGCCAACTCTGTTGACGGTGCCTTCTACAAAGCAGTATGAGATGCTGTTGATGATCGAGCCAAAGGAATAGCCAACCATGCCTCCAACATATTGTTCGCCGGTCATGTTTCCGGAGACATGGCAGTTATCGATGGATGCACCGCTTGATGCGTGTCCGACCAAAATGCCGACACTGTCCTTACCAGTGACGTTCGCTTCATCTAGATTAAGATTGGCTATGAGGCCGCCAGAGCCCAATACCCCGAACAATCCTACCCTATCAGCGGCTGGAAGGTAGATATGAAGGCCGCTTATGGCGTGGCCGTTGCCGTCGAAGGTCCCGGTGAAAGCATCGGTAGTGTTACCGATGGGCGAGAATCCCGCTCCGCCGTTCCAGAACTCGGTGTCACTGGCATCTATGCTGTTAGCCAGGATGTAATGCTTATCTAGGTTGTCCCTGGTCTTGTTGAGCTGCTCCAGAGTCTCGATCACATACGGAGATTCCTCGCTTCCTTCGCCGCCAGCGAAATCCGATGCCTCAGCAGCACCGGAGAACAATGGCGTGATAGTTGCCAACGCAAGCAAAAGAGCCGCAGATACGGCGAT
>PUJZ01000049.1 GCA_003550345.1 Methanomassiliicoccaceae archaeon | reverse complement strand
GGACGAAGCGCCGGTGGGCAAGACAGTCGAGATCGATTTCACAGTCGAGAACGAGGGGCTGAGCACCTTCAATGGAGCCCGCCTCACCATGTACCTTTTCGACGGGACGACCAAGAAGGAGATTGTCAACAGCACGGTCACCTATGACGACAGGTCCATCAACGTTCCCGCCGGGGGAAACTTCAGCGGAACCGTGACGTGGAAGGTCGACGCCGACCCCGGGAATTACACCCTCGTGGCACACATCAACGAGTTCCAGACGGAGGACGAGCGCGACTTCGGCAACAACCGCCTCGAGACCGCCTTCACGGTGGATCCGCTGGTGCCGCGGGTGACCATCAACACCCCGTTCGTGGTCTACGATGCTGGCGAAGCCATAATCATAACCGGCACGGTGACGAACTTCCACGACAGGGCCCAGAACCTGGGAGGGGAGACGGTAACAGTGTCCGTTCTCAAGGACGGCGAAGTGGTGGCGCAGCGCAACGCCCAGACCACTGACAACGGCTTCTACCAGGTGGAGATCGAGGCCACCGACGATATGGCCGGCACCGTGGCGCTCGTGAGCGAGGTGAACGTCGATGGGGTGGAGGCGACCAGCACCACATTGCAGGCCACCGTCAATCCGACGACGGCCATCACCGATCAGCCCCTTTGGGTCTGGCTGATCATAATCGCGGTGATCGCCGCCATCATCGGCGCCTTCAGCCTCTATGTGTACCGCTACAGCCTGGGCAGGATGGCGGAGTGCGGCGAGTGCCACGCCCTGATCCCCGAGTCCTCCCGCAGCTGCCCCAACTGCGGGACCGACTTCGACATCGGGACCGCCAAGTGCAGCGAGTGCTCCAGCTGGATACCGGCAGACTCCAGCAGCTGCCCCGAGTGCGGTGCCGCCTTCATCGGCAGCACCATCGTGGGCGAGGAGGAGAGCGACTACATGCAGCAGATGCGTGAGGCCTACGACGCGTCCCTGGAGACCTACCGCGAGGCCGCCCGCGAGGAGATGGGGAAGAAGTTCTCCGAATCCCGGTTCAAGAAGTGGTGGAAGGCCCATCCCGAGTTCATAAGCTTCGACGAATGGCTCGCCCGTGAGGAGGGGGAGAAGGTGGAGAAGACCTTCCCCTGCCCTGACTGCGGCACCCCCAATGTGGAGGGGAGCAAGAACTGCTACCGCTGCGGCCACGTCTTCGATTGGGGGGCGGGGCCCGAGCTGGCCCGCCGTGTGGTCCGCCGCGAGGAGCCGGAGAAGAAGCCGGAGATAAGGACCGGCGAGCCTGTGCGCAAGAAGGTGGTGGTCAAGCGCAAGCCGAAGGAGCCCGAGCAGGGCGACAAGCCCCCCGAATCCGATAAGGAGAAGGAGGGGGAGAATGAGGAGAAGGAAGAGAAGGGCTGAGCCCCCTCACTCCTCGGGGGGCTTCTCGGCCTCCCTGTTCTCCTTGAGCTTGCGCCGCACCTCGGTGATTACGACCTCGGGATCCCGGTAGTAGGAGGAGATGATGGACGCCACCTTGCGGAAGTTGTCCACCCCGGTGGCCTTCATGTAGTCGAGGATGTCTATGCGGCGCTTGACCTCGCGGTCCATCTGCCGCGGCGACCAGTTCCTGATGCTCCTGATCTTCTCATAGATGTAGGAGTGGCCGGAGTAGTAGAAGGTGTCGTCGGCCGGGTTCCAGGTGAAGACGGTGTTGGTGATGAGCTCCCCGCTCTCCGGGTCCATCCCCACCATCTCGGTGACGGCCTTAACACGCCGGGTCATCTTGTCCCCCACCTTCACCTGGCCCTGGAGCAGCACCACGTCCAGGGAGCTCAGCAGCGCCCGGGGCAGGTTGATGGGCTCGTTCTCCATCCGGTGGACCATGGACTGAACGTCCTCGGCGTGGAAGGTGGAGTAGGAGGGGTGCCCGGTGGCCATGGCCTGGAAGACCACGTAGGCCTCGGCGCCGCGGACCTCGCCCACCATCATGTACTGCGGCCTCTGCCGCAGCGCCGCCCGCAGCAGGTCGAACATCGACACCTCCCCGCCCATCTCCGCTCCGAAGGCCTGCCGGGTGATGCTCGGTATCCAGTTCTCATGGGGGAGGTTGAGCTCGCGGGTGTCCTCGATGCTGACGATCTTCATCTGCGGCGGTATGAAGAGCAGCGTGGCGTTGAGCGTCGTCGTCTTGCCGATGGCGGTCCCGCCGCAGACCATGATGGAGTTGCCGTACTCGATGCAGAGCCAGGTGTAGGCCACCATCTCCAGCGACATGGTGCGGAAGCGCACCAGGTCCACCGGGGTGAAGGGGTTCTCGCGGAAGCGCCTGATGGTGAAGGACGAGCCCCGCTTGGTGACATGCTTGGAGAGGGTGGCGTTGAGCCTCGAGCCGTCGGGCATGGTGGCGTCGAGCATCGGGTTCGCCACCGAGATGTGCTTGCCGCACTTCTGGGCCAGCCATGACACGTAGCGGTCCAGCTCGGGCTCGTTGTCGAACCTGATGTTGGAGCGTATCGATCCGTACTTGCGGTGGTAGATGAAAAGGGGGATGTCCACTCCATCGCAGGAGCAGTCCTCCACCTGCGGGTCGGTCATCATCACGTCAATCGCCCCGTAGCCGATGAAATCCCGGCGCAGATAGTAGAAGATGCGCTCCTTGGAGGAATCGCCTAGCACGATCTCCATCTTCTCCAGCAGGCGGTCGAGGGCGATGCGGAGTATCTCCTTGCGCTCCTCGTCGCCGGTCTCCTCCCCGGTCTGGTTCAGGATGCTGGTGAGCGCCTCCTTCAAGGCCTCCAGCAGTATCTCCTCGTCCTCGGAGAGCTGCGGCTCGATCACCTCGTAGAGGTGCTCCCCCAGGTCGCGGTCGTAGTTGATCCTCACATAGGTGTAGGGCTCCTCCACCGGATGGATCTCCACCATGCGGACGTCCTCGCCGATGATGGGGGGTATGCGGGTGATGTCCCGCTCCTCCTTGATCTGGGTGGGTATCTTCACCCGCATGGGCTTGTCCTTGATGTTGAGGAGCACGGAGCCGTACTTGGATGTGAAGCTGCCCCTCGTCTTGGTCCCGACACCGCCGCTCTTCTTCGCCATTCAAATCACCCCAGCAAAGTCAGCGACACCATGCCCGCCAGGAGCATGATGAAGCCGTGCCTCATCCCGTTCGCGATCCGGCCGTCCTGCAGCACCCCCGCCATGATGCCGTTGCCCACCGCGTACACGATGATCGACACCACGAAGACCACCTGCACCTCGGTGATGATGGGCACGTTGATCATCGCCCCCTCGATGTTGGTCTCCAGCATCGCCGGCAGGAAGACGCTGTTCATTATGAAGATGGTGGCGATGAACACGAAGAAGGCGATGTAGATGACCATCATGTACATGACCATCTCCACCTTCCGCTCCTCCTCCATCAGCCTCGCCTCGCGGGCGTCCTTGGCCACCATCTGCAGCACGTCGGAGACGTTGCCGCCGGCGTTGTTGGCCTTGACGATGATGGCTATCATCCTCTCCACCAGCGGCGTCCTGATGCGGTCGACGAAGAGGGTGAGGGCCTCGGTTGCAGGCACGCCCCACTCTATCTGCGCCGCCATCTTCCTTATCTCCGGCGAGAGCTTGCCGTACTTGCCCCGCGACGCCACCCGTATGGACTCGGGCAGGGTCATGCCGAACCTGCCCGCCTCCGCCACGTCGCGGAGGAAGTCGGGCAGGCGCGCCTCGATGTCCGCCTTCTTCTTCGCCACCGATGTGGCGTAGAAGCCGTAGGGCCCCAGCACCACCAGCAGGCCGATGGTCATGACCTCGTACCACTCCAGGCCGACGGCCATGCCGTCCAGGTAGACCAGCACGGCGATGGCGAAGAACACCATCCCTATGGCCAGCCCCACGCCCAGTATCGGGTAGCCGTAGTCCCGGTCCTTGGCCCCCCGCAGCCGGGAGAGGTCGATTATGTCCTCCTTGATGACCTCGGTCCTCATGCCCGCGCCTCCTCCGTCATGTTCCACACGTAGAAGATGAATCCGAACTGCGACACCGGGACCATTATCGCCGTAACCATGTACAGCAGGGTGATGGCGATCCCGGGGGCGAGGCCGCCGATGATGGCCATTATCGCCATGATGATGATGAGGAAGAGCGGGAAGGCCACCACCACGGTGACGTAGGTCTCGGCCATGAGGCCGAGGTTCTCCAGCATGGCCCGGTTCTGTATCCTCATCTCCTTCTCGTACTGATCCGCCTTCTGCAGGAAATAGGGCTTGAGCTGACCGCCGGAGGTGGAGGTGGTCACCACCCCCTGCAGGAAGTCCTGGAAGCGGTCGGACGGCGTGCGCTGCGCCCCCCGGGATATGGCGGTGATGACGTCGATGCCCAGTAGCTCGGTGTCGCGGGTTATCCACTCCGCCTCCTCCTTCACCGAGCCGTAGATGTCCTGGCGCGCCAGCTCCTTGAATATGACGTCCACGTTGACGTCCGCCGAAGCCATGGCGGAGATGAAGCTCATCGAGGGGCCGATGCGCTTGTTGATGTCCCGGCCCCGGGTGCTGGCGTTGGACCCGGGTATGATGTAAAGCAGCCCGTAGACCGCCATCCCGGCGATCAGCGGCAGCATCACCGCCACCGCCAGGGCGAGCTCGAAGGGATCCAGCACAGCCAGGAGAACGATGCCCACCGCCGCCGCCAGGAGAACCGCCAGCAGGGTGGTGAACCACATGTACGCCTTGTACTCCTCGGCGCGGAGCGGCATGTGCGCCTGCAGCAGCGCGTCCTCCAGCTTGATGTCCGCCTTGGAGCGGGAGGCCCGCTCCCCCAGTACCTTCCAGCAGAAGGCCTGGTACGGCGTGAGCTTGATGTAGTCCGGCTTCAGGCCCTTCTGCAGCTTTATGAGGCGGGGATGCTCGTGCTCAGGTGCGTCCTCGGAGCGCTTGGTCTTCGAGTAGGTCTTGGTCTTGCTGGGGTCCAGGCGGGAGAAGACGTCGGAGATCTCAGGCGGCATTCTCCTCCTCCCCCAGACGCTTGGCCACTATCCTCATGACCTTGTCCGGCTCGTTGTTGTAGCGGTTGATGAGCGACCATATCTGGCGGTGGTCGTTTATGTTCTTCTTCTCCATGTAGCGGATGATGTCCACCCGGCGCCGGAACTCCCTTTCCATGTCCTCGTGGGTTATGCCCTTGAGCTCGATCAGCTTGTCGAACATGTAGCTCTGGCCCTTGTAGACGAACTCATCGCTCACCGAGTCCCACTGGAACACGGTGTTGGTTATCAGCTCGTTGGTGTCCGGCTCGAAGCCGACGATCTCCACCAGCTCCTTGACGCGCCTCACCATGTCCTTGCCCACCCGCGCCGGCGCCTGGATGATGACGTTGCGCAACGAGGTCAGCAGTATCCGCGGTATGCTCAGCGGGGGGTTCTCCAGGCGGCTGACCATGGACTTGACGGAATCGGCGTGCATGGTGGAGTAGGTGGTGTGGCCGGTGGCCATGGCCTGGAACATGTTGTAGGTCTCCTTGCCCCTCACCTCGCCGACGATGATGTAGTTGGGCCGCTGCCTCATCGCCGCCCGCACCAGGTCGTACATGTCGATCTCGCCGGCGGCCTTGCCGTGCTCGTCCCGCTGCCCGCTGCCCGCCCGGGTTACGCTGGGTATCCAGTTGTCATGGGGGAGGTTGATCTCCCTGGTGTCCTCCATGCTCACCACCTTCGCCCCCGGCGGTATGAAGAGCGCCAGCGCGTTCAGCGTCGAGGTCTTGCCGGCGCCGGTGCCGCCGCAGACCAGGCAGGACTCGCCGTTCTCCACCGCTATCCATATGTAGGCTATCATCTCCGGGGAGGCCGTCCTCCCCCGCACCAGGTCGGTGGGGGTGAAGGGCCGGTCCTTGAAGCGCCTGATGGTGAACGTGGAGCCGTGGGCGGTGACCTCGTCGGAGTAGGTGGCCTGCACGCGGTGGCCTTCGGGCGTGGTGCCGTCCAGGAGCGGGGAGGAGACGGTGATCTGCCGGGCGCAGCGCTGCCCCAGGGCGATTATGAACGAGTCCAGCTCCTCCTTCCTTTCGAACATCACCGAGCTCCTGATGCTCTCGTAGCGGGCGTGATAGAGGTAGATGCTGATGCCGTGCCCGTCGCAGGATATGTCCTCGACGCTGTCATCGCGCACCAGCGCGTCGATGGGCCCGTAGCCCACCAGGTCGCGGATTATGTAGTAGTTGATCTTCGCCTGCGCCGTCTTGTCCAGGACGATGCGGCGGCTCTCCAGGTAGCCGAGGACGCTCTCGGCTATGTAGCGGGACTTCTCCATCTTGCCCAGGCGCTCCCAGTCGTAGCCGAGCGTGCGCTGCAGCGTGTCCTTGATCAGCTCGAGGAGCCGGGACTGCTCCTCGTCGAGCTCGGGCTCGATGACGTCGAGCCGGTACTCGTTCAGGACCTTGTCGTAGACCACCTGGATGTAGCTGTAACCCTCTTTGATGGGGTAGGTCTCGATGACCTCGGCCTCCTCCTCGGGGTAGCTCGGTATCACGGTGACGCCCGCCGCCTCCCCCTTGGGCCCAGGCTCCTCCTTCGCCTGAGCCACCTTCACCATGGTGGGCTTGCCGGAGGCCTTGCGCAGGAACCTGGCGTAGCGGTCGAGCAGCCTGCCGCCCGACCTCGCCCTCTCCGCCTCCGTGGGGCTCATTCCAGCACCACCCCGGTGAAGACCTTCTTGATCTCGATGCTGGTCAGGTTGCTGAATTCCACGGTCAGCTCGTCATCATCGAGCTCGATGCTGTCGGCCACCCCCGAGAAGCGGTCATCGAACCAGTCCTCCCACGCCGAGGCGAAGGCGCTGCTGACGACCACGGTCGCCTCCGCGGCATCGTAGTTGTAATTCTGCACGTCGGTGACCTCCAGCCTGATGCCCGCGCTGCCGTCGCCGACCCTGTCGCTGTCGGCCCCGCTGAGCTCGAACATCGTTATCCTCAGTTCATAATTGTTGCCGCCGGCCGGGATCGTGGAGATGGTGGGGGCCACTTTCACCAGGCCGCCGTCGGGCTGGTCGAGCACCACCCCTCCCATCTCATAGGAGACGACCTGCTCCAACAGGGTGTTCTGGAACACCCGGTAGTCCAAGGAGCCCTTCGCCCCTATGGTGGCGCCCCCTATGGTGACGCTGATGCCGGTGTCCGAGACCGAGGAGGGGGTGAAATCCAGCTTTCCGAGCACGGTCTTGCCGAATAGCGGCACCTTCGCCGGCGCCAATGGCACGGCCAGGAACTGCTCCTCGCCCGTGCCCATGCCCAGGTTGGCGCTCTTCACAGTGGAGAAGCGGAAGACCATGTCGGTCATGTGCTCCTGCTCGTTGGCCTTCTCCCAGGCGGGGATGTACGTGGTTATCAGCAACGACAGCAGGGTGAGCAGCACCAGGATTGCGAATATGGTGCCGATGACGGACGCCACGCCGTCATCGCCCCTCATCCTCATCTTCCAACGCACGGCTCTGTCTAATCTCTTCATCGGCGGGCTCCGACCAGTGCTAGTATATTGTGGACTCTACATATATATTGATTGAAAAGGCTTATCTCTGTGGCCATTCAGTAAAGTTTATAAAAGGACTGTGTCTTTAAGGCGATACACGCCGCGGTAACTCAGTTGGGAGAGTGCAAGACTGAAGATCTTGAAGTCGCTGGTTCGAGTCCGGCCCGCGGCACCATACGTGCCTGTTCTTTCGAAACGACTAGCCCGGTTTGGAGCATAGCATGGCGCCGCCCTTGGAGATAACCAGGTTGGAGATGACCGGCCTCGAGGCCAAGCGGTTCCAGAGGATTGGAGACCGGGCGGCCAACGTCCGCATCGACCAGAACAGCAGCATAACCCAGCTCACCGCCCTCTCCGACAGCGAGGGCTCGGCGGCCTTCCGTTTCTGCGTGAACTACTCCGGCCTCGGCTACCTCAACATCGAGGGCGAGATGCTGTTCCGCGGGCCCGCCGAGGAGATGGCATCCTGCTGGATCGAGAAGGGCCAGATCCCCAGCGGGGAGGCCAACGTCATCCACAGCGCCATCGTCTCCAGCTGCATGGTGTCGGCGGTGCTGCTGGCCCGCGAGGCCAAGCTCCCGCCCCCGTTCCCCATGCCGCGGGTCAACGTCAAGCGCCCGCCGCCCCCCGGGCCCGAGGTCGCCTGATCACTTGATGTGGTCCAGGGTGAAGGAGCCGATGTTCAGGCCGCGCTTGCTCCAGGTGTAGCGGACGTCGTTCCTCGTCTGCACGTCGGTGACGCCCTTGACGGCGAGGAAGTTGCGCTGGTTGTCCACATTGAAGTCGATCATCCCGTCCACTATCATGCTGAGCATCTGTATCTCCTGCTCCTGCTGCAGGCCCTTCTCCAGCACCAGCAGCGACACCGCCCGCTCCTTCTTCCGCTTGCCGATGAAGGGGCTGAGGAAGCGGAAGGCCTTGTTGATGTCCGAGTAGGCGATGAGGTTGGAGAGGGAGCGGAAGCCGAGCCGGTAGTAGTCGTTCTCCTTCTTGTATTCGGCGGCGATGCTGTCCACCGCCGCCGATATCGCCTCGACGTCCTCCGGGGATTCGATGTATACGGCGTAGGGGTCGTCCTCGGCCTCCTCCACGGTGCGGGTGTAGGCGTCCACGTACTTGACCAGGCCCAGCTTCTCGTACTCCTCGTAGCCGGAGAGCAGGTCGGCCATCTCCGCCCTGATCTCCCCCGGGCTGATGTCCGTCAGCACCCAGATGGCGGGGATGCCCTTGACCAGCCCCTCGGCGACGAACTCGTTGACGAGGATCTCCTTGCCCACGAAGGACGGCCCGTATACCAGCATGCTGCTGCCGAAGGGATAGCCGCCCAGCAGGAGGTCGTTCAGCCTCTGGTTCCCGGTGTGGGCCTTGTTGACGCCCAGCTCCATGCGGCGGTCCTCCTCGCGGACGTCGATCTCCTCCTCGATGAGGCCCAGCTCGCGGCGGCGCAGCTCCTCCATCTTCTGGTTGAGGTAGCGCTCCTTGTTGCGGACCTCCTCCTCCTTGGCGTTGATCTCGGCGCGGAGCTCCTCGAGGCGGGTCTTGAGCTTGATCTCGTCTATGCCCTCGATCTGCGCCTTCTCGCTGGCGAAGCGCTTCTGCTCCTCCTCGATCATCCTCTCCCGGTAGATGAGGTCCTCCTCGCGCCGCACCAGCTCCTCCTCCTTGTAGCGCAGCAGGCTGCGCAGGCGGTTGAGCTCCTCGTTGCGGTCCTCCAGCTGCACGCGCAGGCGCTGGTTCTCGCGCTCGAGGGTGATGCGCTCCTCCTTCCAGTTCTCCAGCTCCTTCATGCGCTCGTCGAGGAAGGCGCCGGCCTCGTCGCCGCCCATCTCGATTAGCTCCAGCTTCTCCTTGGCGACGGCGTCGGCGATGCGCTTGTTCTCCATGTCGGCCTCGATTGCGGCCAGCTTCGCCTCGAGGGCAGGGGTCTCCTCCTCCAGCCTGGCCTCGATCTCCCCCGCCTCCTTGGCGAGCCGGTCCACCGCCTCCGGGCG
The DNA here is from genome assembly GCA_003550345.1 of Methanomassiliicoccaceae archaeon. Classification (GTDB taxonomy): domain Archaea; phylum Thermoplasmatota; class Thermoplasmata; order Methanomassiliicoccales; family Methanomethylophilaceae; genus PWHV01. The sequence goes on along the minus strand of PUJZ01000049.1, from coordinate 16,639 downwards.
CTCCAGCAGGTTGCGGAGCACCCTCCGCATGTCCGTGTCCAGCTCATCGATGCGCTTCTTCACCTCTATGTGCCTCTGCGTCTCGGGGCAGAGCTGCTCGGCCGTCGCGTCCAGTTTGTTGTTGAGGCTGTCCATGCGCATGCGGAAGCGCTCCATCCTCGACCGCAGCGAGGGGCGGGCGTCGAGCATCTCATCGAGCGTGACCCCGTTCGCGACGGAGCCCTCCCGCGCCGCCTCGAGCTCCTTGATCAGCTGGGCCCTCTCGTCCTCCAGCTGCATGATCCTCTTCCGCAGCTCGAAGGCGGCCTCCCCCTCCGCCTCCTGCCCCCCGCCGGAGAGCCAGGAGACCAGGCTTGAGTCGTCGCCCTTCAGCCATTTCCGCAGCGAATCGCTGCCCTTGCGCCCTTCGTTGTCCGCCATATCAACCCCGTCGCTCCCCCGTGAGGTAGAGAAGAACCGCCTCGTTCACCATCGCCTTGACCGCCGGGGCGCGCGACTCCGGCGGCCCGTAGGCCTGGACGATGAGCGAACGGTAGCTCTCCGCCTCCAGCCGGCGGTTGGCCTCGAAGAATTCCCGGGGGTCCGGCACCTCCCCCTTCTCATAGTCCAGCAGCGTAGTGGCCTTCAAGACCCTCACCCGGACGGCTCCGCCGTCCAGAGTAATATCGGCATAGCGAATATAAAGCATCTGCCATCCTGGCCCCGCGGCGGCCCCCGTGCAAAGGTTTTATATCCCTCCGCCAATCCAACAGAAGAGGTAGGGGCCATGCGGGAGATATTCATCGACGTGAGGGACAGCGACATAACCCTGACAGAGGTACTCCGCAAGATCGAGGACATCCAGTCCGAGAACCCCGACCTGGAGATATTCCTGGACGGCGACCTGCAGGCGATACGCAGCCGCCCCCGCCAGAGCGGCGGGCACAGGGTCTGAGTTGCCGGGAGGCGATCGGTTGCGAAGAGAGGAAGTGCTGAAAGACAAGGTCAAGGCCATAGATTTCGACCGCATCGAGACCGTCAGCGACCTGATGGAGGCCTACAAGGACAGCTCCATACAGAGCCGGGCGCTGGCCACCTGCGCCGCCGCCCTGGAGAACGCCCTCGAGGACGAGGACCGCCCCACGGTGATACTCGGCCTCTCGGGCGCCCTGATCGCCGGCGGGATGCGCAAGGTGATCTGCGACCTCATAAAGAAGGGCGTGGTGGACGTGATAGTGACCATCGGCGCCATACCGTACCAGGACTTCTACCAGGCCCGAGGCCACCACCACTACAAGTGCTCGCCGCAGATCGACGACCTCGGCCTGAGGGAGCTCTACCTCGACCGCATCTACGACACCATCGTCGACGAGGAGAAGTTCCGTGAGACGGACGAGTACATAGGCCGCATCGCCGAGTCCCTGGAGCCGCGGCCGTACTCGTCGCGGGAGTTCCTGGACATCCTGGGCGCCCACATCGACGACGACGAGTCCATACTCAGCAACGCCCACCGCCACGGCGTCCCGGTCTTCGCGCCGGCGCTCAACGACTCCTCCATCGGCATCGGGCTGACCCATCTCTACGCGCGCAAGCGCGGCAGCGGCGAGCCGACCATGAGCCTCGACCCCATCCGCGACAACTACGAGCTCACCCAGGTGAAGATACGCTCGGAGAAGACCGCCGTGATCTACATCGGCGGCGGCATACCGAAGAACTTCATCCAGCAGCTCGAGGTCATCGCCGAGATGCTGGGCCACGACATGGGCGGCCACCATTATGCCGTACAGGTAACCACCGACGTCCCCTTCTGGGGAGGGCTGTCGGGCTGCACCTTCGAGGAGGCGCAGTCCTGGGGCAAGATCAACCGGGAGGCCCGCAAGGCGGTGGCCTACGTGGAGGCCACCATCGGCCTCAGCCTCATCGCCGGCCACATCCTGCAGAAGGGCGTCTGGAAAGGGCGCGACCGCCTGCGATTCCACTGGGACGGCGATGAGCTGACAGGGATAGAAAGAGTGAGCCCGTGAAGGCCGGCCGCCGCGGCCGGCTCACCATCGGCCTGCACAACTCCTACGACCCGCTGCGCTTCCGCGAGGCCCACCGCCGCGCATTGGCGCGGGCGGGGCCGCTGGCGCTGGCGTTCGACGCCAACCTCGCCACCTTCGGATTCCCCTTCCCCGAGGACCTCGCCCAGCCGACGGAGCTGGCGGAATGGGTCGCGTCCAGCACCAGCATCGGCGAGGACGGCGGCTACCTTAAGCGGCTGAGCGAAGAGGGCCGCTTCCAGTCCTTCCCCGCGCCCGGCAGGGGCTTCCCGCCGCAGCTGGGGGAGCCGGTGGCCACCACCTCCCGCCCGCGGGAGGGGAAGGGGATGGCGGCGTCCGAGGTGGCGGCCATGCTGGAGAGGGGCAGCAGCGTGCTGCTGGTCTTCGGCCTCGGCCCCCACGGTCTGCCGCGGAAGGTGGCCGAGATCCCCCGCCGCGACCTCGACGTGACCGGCAGGGGGATGTCCTTGGAAACATGCACCGCGCTGGGCGCGGTGGTGGCCGCCGTCTGCGCGCACCGCGGTCAATAATTGAGATAGGAGATGCCGTCGGGCAGGCGCACGCCCTCGCCGGCGCGCACCGACCCCACTACCGAAGCGTTGTCGGCGCCCTTGACGAACGCCTCGGCGTCGTCCTCGGGCATGGCCATGATGAAGCCCATGCCCATGTTGAAGGTCTGGTACATCTCCTCGTCGCTTATGGAGCCCCATTCCTGCAGCAGGCTGAAGATCGGCTGCGGCCGCGGCGGGCGGTCGATCTCGTAACAGAGCCCGCGGCGCAGGCGCAGCAGGTTCCTCATCCCCCCGCCGGTGACGTTGACCATGCCGTGCACCTCGCTCCAGTCCAGCGAGCCCAGGACCTGCTGGACGTAGATCTCCGTGGGCCGGAGCAGCTCCATGCCCACGCTGCCCTCCAGGCCGGGGGCGCTGTCGCCGAGGGGCACGCCCTCGCTCTCCAGCACCTTGCGCGCCAGGGTGAGGCCGTTGGAGTGCACCCCCGATGAGCGCAGAGCGACCAGCAGGTCTCCCTCCTCCACGCCCTGGCCGTCGACGAGGCGCTCCTTCTCCATGTAGCCCAGGCATGTCCCCGAGATGTCCAGGCCCTTGACCATCTCCGGCAGCACGGCGATCTCCCCGCCGACGATGTCCATGTTGGACAGGGCGGCGCCCCGCTCCAGGCCCTTGCCCACCTCGGCGGTCAGGGCCTCGTCGGGACGGTCGATGGCGATGTAGTCCACGAAGGCGATGGGCTCAGCGCCCACGCATATGGTGTCGTTGACGTTCATGGCCACGCAGTCGATGCCCACGGTGTCCCAGACCCCCAGCTCCTCCGCCAGCAGCAGCTTGGTGCCCACGCCGTCGGTGCAGAGCGTGAGGTAGACGTCCCCGAAATCGATGAGGCCGGCGAACTGCCCCTCGGCGTCCACCTTGGTGCCCCTCCCCTTGCGGCGGTAGGCCAGCTGCTTCACCAGGGACCCTATGGCCCCTGATTTGCGGTCGATGTCCACCCCCGCCCGGGCGTAGGTCCATGCTTCGCGAGTCATTGCCCTCGCACGGTAATCTTGGACACCCGTATATTATTGTTCTCCGCGGCAGAAAGCATATATCGGAGCCCCGGAATCAATCATGCGATGACCCGGCGCTGGGTGGCGGAGAGGCGGGCGGAGCACTACTACCGCATGGCCAAACGGATGGACTATCGCTCGCGGGCGGCATTCAAGCTCATGCAGATCGACGAGCGCTTCCGCATATTCCGCCCCGGGGACAAGGTCCTGGACCTGGGCGCCGCCCCCGGCGGCTGGCTGCAGGTCGCCGTCGACCTGGTGGAGCCGGGGGGCACGGTGGTAGGCATCGACCTCCGCCCCATCAAGCGGGTCCCCGGCGCCCGGACCATGAAGGGCGACATCCGCTCCCCGGAATCGCTGCAGCGGCTGCGCGGGATGCTGGACGGGCGCGCCGACGTGATCATCTCCGACATGGCCCCCAACATAAGCGGCGCCTACTCCACCGACCACGCCCGCTCGGTGGAGCTCTGCGAGCACTGCCTGGCGGCGGCATCCTCAATGCTCAAGCAGGGCGGCAAGATGGTGATGAAGGTCTTCCAGGGAGACCTCATGCCCGGCCTCATTAAGCAGGCGGAGGGGGCCTTCGACAGCGTCAAGATACACTCGCCGGACGCCAGCCGCAAGACCTCCTCGGAGCTCTACATCATCGGCGAGGGCTTCCGCGGCGCCGAGGACGCCCCCGAGGCCTCCGACAGCAGTGAGGGGGGCCCGGAGTTCCGCCGGAGGGGGACGCTGCCATGAGGCCAGGGAAGATAGTCGCGGTGGGCTGGAACTACCGCTCCCACCTGCAGGAGACCCAGGCCTCGGCGCCCTCCGAGCCGATAATATTCCTCAAGCCCTCCTCGGCGCTCATCGGGGACGGGGAGCCGATCGTGGTCCCGCCAGGGGTGGGGAGGGTGGATCACGAGGTGGAGCTGGCGGTCATAATCGGCAGCGACTGCCGACACGCGAGCGAGGCCGACGCGCTCTCTTACGTGTCGCAGCTGGCGGTGGCCAACGACGTCACCGCCCGCGAGCTGCAGAGCGCCGCCCGCGAGCAGGGCAACCCCTGGTCGATGGCCAAGGGCATGGACGGCTTCGCCCCCATCTCGGAGCCGGTGCCGCTGGACGCGGTGGAGGACCTGCAGGACATGCGCCTCAGCCTGACGGTGAACGGCGAGCTGCGGCAGGAGGGGAGCACCTCGCAGATGATATTCCCGGTGGCGAGGCTGATCGCCCACATCTCCCGGTTCATGACGCTTGAGGCCGGGGACGTGATAATGACCGGCACCCCTGAGGGCGTGGGCCCCATCGTCCCCGGGGACGAGGTCCTGGCCTCCATCGAGGGCGTCGGCGAGCTCAGGAACCCGGTGCGCTAGTCCCAGAACCGCTTGGTCCGCGCGTAGTCTATCTCCGCCTTCAGTATGTCCCGCAGCAGGGCCTCCTCGTCCTGATGGTGGCCGCGGAGGATGCGGGCGGCGGCGTCGGGCCCCACTCCGCGGCCGGCGAGGACCAGCAGCGCCTTGTCGCCGAACTCCCGCACCAGCTCGGCGCTCTTCACCATGCGGCCGATCTCCGCCTTCGCCTCCCCCTTGGGCCGCTCCTTCCGCAGCAGGCCGATGCTCTCCTTCTCATAGCCCTTGAGGGCGGCCATCATCCTCCCGCCGCAGCGGGGGCACTCCATCTTCCGGGGCGCGGCGGCGACAGGCTGCCGCCATTGGCCGTGGCAGCTGAGGCAGCTGAGGTGCAGGGTCTCGTCCTCCAGGCGCTTCTTCAGCGCCATGAGGATGGAGCGGTCCGCCCGCGCCGGCTGCACCAGCTCCTTGACGTCCCGTATGCCCGCCCTCCCGATGGGGCCGATGCGGCAGGTCTCCATTCGCAGCTCGCCGTCCCGCAGGCGGCGGAAGAACTCCCGCGCGCTCTCGATGTCCATGTCCTCGCGCAGGACCTTGTCCATGCTCTCCTCGTAGGCGGGGCTGCCCTCGTAGACGTCCATCAGGCGCTGCATGCGCATGTAGCGGTAGTCGGCGTCACGGTCCACGATGCCGAACTTCTTCGCCACGTAGACGAAGCGGCGCCGCAGGATGTTGGAGTTGCGCACCACCATCCGAAGCAGGGGGTCGAGGGCCTCCGGGCTCACCGACGCCAGGGTGTCAGCGATCATCTGCCCGTCGATGCGCCGGGGCAGCTCCAGCATGATGCGGTAGGCGTCGGAGCTGGTGCCCACCCCCTCGCCCAAACGGGCCGACAGGAGCACCGAGAGCATCTTGCCCACGGTGTCGTTGACCTTGCTGCCGTGGCAGGAGTTTATTATCGCCAGCTTGTCGCCGGTCTCGATGGTGAGGAGCTCGTCGGAGGGCATGCGGCCCTCCTCCCTCTGCCTCTCCAGGTATTCGAGCGCCCGTCTCTTGGACTCGGCGTCGCCCTCGTAGCCGTCGAGGGAGCCGAGGCGCCGCAGGCGCCCCACCTCCATGGCCACGCCGTAGGGCACCGGGATGTCCTCCCCAATCCAGGACGGCACGTTGCCGATGTCCCCCACCCTCTCCACCAGCAGCTCGTCCTCCCGCACCTCGATTATCCTCCAGCTGCGGCCTTGGGCGATGAAGGTGGCGAAGGGCTCGGCGAAGCTCATCACGAAGCTCTCGTCGAGGGTTCCGACGATGGCACGGGTGCCTATGTCCCTGATGAGGAAGGTCCGCTCGTCCGGTATCATCGAGAGGTTGTCGTAGAAGTACTTCATCCCCTTGCGGCTGCGCCGGTAGGAGCCCTCGGAGAGGTATATCAGGCTGATCGAGGCCAGCTGCTCCACCGTCCGGTCGAAGGCCTCCCTGCCCAGGTCGCGGAAGTGGCTGGCCTTGGTGACCAGGCGGTAGGCCTCGTCCAGGCCCATCTCGCCCGCCATCGCCATGGCCACCAGCTGGTTGGCGAGCACCGTCAGCGGCGCCGGGCGGGCGGTCTCCTTGTCCATGTCGCCCGCCTGGGCGCGGCGGCAGATGACCATGGACTCCAGCAGCTCGTCGGGTTCGGTGGCAAGCACCACCCCGCGGGTAACCTGGTCGATGCGATGGCCGGCGCGGCCTATGCGCTGGGTGAGCCGCGATGCCTGCCGGGGGGAGTTGTACTGTATCACCAGGTCGGTGCTCCCCACATCGATGCCCAGCTCCAGCGACGAGGTGCAGACCAGCGCCTTCAGCTCCCCCGACTTGAAGCGCTCCTCCATGTCCACCCTTATCTCCTTGGACAGGGAGCCGTGATGGACCCCCAGAGGGAAGGACTCGTCCCAGATGTGGTAGCGCGCCGAGATCACCTCCGCCGCCTCGCGGGTGTTCACGAAGAACAGGCAGGAGCTGCTGCCCTCGATGTGCTCCCGCGCCAGCCTCATCATCGAGACCATCTCCGCGTCGGCGCGCAGCCGCTCGGCGAGCTCGTCGTCCTCCTGGCCGCGCACAGGCGCCTGCACGCTCATCAGCACCTCCTTCTCCACCTGGAAGGAGCGCAGCTCCGCGGTCCTGCCCGCGCCCTCCAGATACCGTTTCGTCCATTCCTGGTCGCCGACGGTGGCGGAGAGCCCGATGCGCTGGAACTCGCCGCAGAAGGTCACCAGCCGCTCCAGCCCCACCGCCAGCTGGGCGCCCCTCTCGTTCGACGCCAGCTCATGGACCTCGTCCACGATCACGTGGCGGACATTGCGCAGGTGCTCCCGCAGACGCTTGCCGGTGAACAGCACCTGCAGGGTCTCCGGGGTGGTTATGAGGATCTGCGGCGGGTCGCGGGACTGCCTCGCCCGCTCCGCCTGCGGCGTGTCGCCGTGCCGCACACCCACGCTCACCCCCAGCTCCTCGCCCATCTCCCGCAGGCGGCGGAGCATGTCCCGGTTGAGGGCGCGCAGCGGCGTTATGTAGAGGCAGCGGATGCCCTCTCCTCCTTCCCGCAGTATGCGGTGGAAGACCGGCAGCATGGCCGCCTCGGTCTTGCCGATGCCGGTGGGGGCGATGACCAGCAGGTGGCGGCCCTGCAGCACCAGAGGTATGGCCTCGCGCTGCGGCGGCGTGGGCGAGGCCATCCCCCGGCGGCGGAGCAGGTCGGTGATGCGGGAGTCGAGCAGCTCGAAGGACATCGGCCCGGTTTCCAGAGCGAGGAGGTAATTAAAGATGTCGAAGCGTCCGGAGCGCTGGTGGTCGCCTCATTCTTGGAACAGGCTATGCCACTTCTCCACCTGCACCTCGAAGCGGTACTCGCGCCGGACCATCTCCCTCCCGGCGTCGGCCACCTCCTGGAGGCGGGGGTCCCGCAGCGCCTCCAGCGCCCGGGCGGCTATGGTTGAGGGGTCATTGCCCCGCATCAGGTATCCGGTCTCGCCGTCGCTGATCACGTCCGGCACCGCGCCCACGTCGCTGGCGAGCACGGCGGTGCCGCAGGCGAGGGCCTCCAGCATGGCGTTGGGGAGGCCCTCGGTGTGCGAGGGGATGACCAGGAGGCGGATGCTGTTGAGGTGCCCCGGCATCTCCGCGTGCGGCGCCCAGCCGCTGAGCTCCACCCGGCCCTCCAGCCCCATCTCCATAATCATGGCCCTGACCCTCGGCTCGAGCTGCCCGGTGCCGATGATCCTCACCGCGCATCCAGGCTCCTCCTCCAGTATCCGGGGCAGAGACTCGACGAACTCCAATATCCCCTTCTCCGGCGCCAGGCGGGCCATGTAGCCGATGGCCAAGGGGCGGTCCTCCATGCCGGCATGCGGCCTGAACAGCTCATCGTCGACGATATGCCGGGGCCTGACCAGCGTCTTGTGGGCGAACGGCTCCAGGCCATAGTCCCGGATGCCGCTCTCCGAGTACACCACGATGCGGTCGGCCATGGCGCAGTTCAGCCGCGACGCAACGCTGAGCAGCGACACCAGCAGCGGCGAGGCGCCGTAGGAGCGGAAGGTCCGCTTGGAGGCGGCCCCGAAGAGCTGGTAGGTGGGGCGGCCGGATATCTTCGCCAGCAGGGCCGGCAGAGTCTGGGTGTCGCCGCCGACGAAGAAAAGCCAATCGTCGACCTCGTCCCAGCGGGACAACATGACGGCGGAGTTGCGCAGCTGGGCGCGGAGGAAGCGCGCCAGGCGGGCGGGGAGGCTGCCGCTGGCCCTGTCCACCGCATGGACCTCCAGGCCCGGGCCCCCCTCCATGGCGCCCAGGAGGCCGCTCGAGGTGACCAGCACCACATGGCCATGGGTCCTGAGGAGGATCCTCACCATGTCGCGCACCGGCACCACGCCTGCCAGGCTGGGCTCCTCCACCGAGGAGATTATGCAGATGCTCCTGGCCCCCTCCGCGCTCATGCCCAACACATCCATAAAAACCCCTCGCCCGTTCCGGCCAGGGGCAGGGTTGCTGACGTGTTCCAACGTAATATAATTTGTCGGCCTGGGAGGCCAGCGCGGGAAGCTCCCGCATCAAGCTGGCCGCTCAGCGGCCACGGCGTCAATCCGGCCCATAGGCTAGGCTGGCCTGATGGGAGGAAAGATGAAAGGGGTTGGGCGCTCACTCCACCGGGTCGGTGACCTGCAGCAGCAGCTGCGAGATGTCCATGATCTTCATGGAGGAGCCGATCTTCTTGGCCCCCTGCTTCATGTTGAGGACGCAGAACGGGCAGGCGGTGGCGATTATCTCGGCGCCGGCCTCCTCGGCGTCGCGCACCCTCTCCGCCGCCACGTTGACGGCGAAGTCGTTGAAGGCGCTCTTGTAGCCGCCGCCGGCTCCGCAGCAGCGGGAGTGCTCCTTGCTGCGCTCCATCTCCACGAACTCCAGGCCCTTGATCTTCTTGAGTATGTTGCGCGGGGCGTCGTAGACGCCGGCGTGCCTGCCCAGGTGGCAGGGGTCGTGGTAGGTGACCTTGGCGTTCAGCTCGCCGGTGAGCTTGAGCTTCTTCTCCTTGATGAGCTTCTCCACGTACTGCGTGAAGTGGTTGACGTCCTGGGAGGTCTTGGAGTAGAAGCGGCCGAAGTCCTTCTTGACCGTCTTGTAGCATCCGGCGCAGGTCATCACCATGTCCTTGGCGCCCATGGAGTCGGCGGCCTCCACCACTTCGCCGGAGGCGTTCATGGTGGTGTCCCTCTGGCCCGTCCTCAGGGCGGGGGAGGTGCAGCACCACTCGTCCGGGCCGAGGCAGTTGAGGCTGACGCCGGCGCGGTTCAGCACCTCCACGCCCGCCTGGGCGATGTCCTGCATGCGGTAGGAGCCGGTGCATCCGGCGAAGAATATGACGTCAGGGATCTCCTGGCGGGGGACGTTCTCCGGCCACCACGCGTCCCGCTCCGAGGGGGGCTCGCCGTAGGGGTTCCGCCCCTGGGCTATGCGCTCCTTGAGCTTGGAATGGGCGGGCATCGGCCCGGCGCCCTCCGCCACCATCCAGTCACGGACCTTCTCCCAGAACTCGACCAGCTCGATGTTGGCGTGGCAGACCGTCTCGCAGCTGCCGCAGCCGGTGCATTTGTACATGGCCTCCACGAACTCGTCGCTCAGCTCGACCTTGCGGCCGAGCAGGCGGTCCATCGGGTTCTTCTTGTCCAGCTGAGTCAGGTAATAGATCTTACCGCGGGGGGTCACCGACTCCCACGGGGTCTGTGCATGGGCCTCGCACACATCGATGCAATAACCACACTGGAGACAGGCTAGCATCTCCTTTTGGATTCGCGGCATACTTCCCATCAGGACACCTCAGGCTTCCACGTTGTGAACGGGCCATCCTGTTCATGGAGACCCATGATTGTGAAATCGACCTTAACAGGGTACCAGTATATTTAATTTTATCCCAGTGACTGTCTGGCCATGCCCCGGCGCCACCGCTCACGCCCTCTCTAGCGTGGCCCGGACCATCGCCCTCATGTTCTCCAACGGCGTCTCCGAGGCGAAGCCGCAGCCCGGGCACAGCACGTCCGTCCCCGCGTCGATGCACCTCCTCGTCTCCGACGCCACCTCCGCCGGGGAGCCGCTGAGCAGCGTGGTGGTGGGGCTCACGTTGCCCAGAACGGCGCAGGAGCCGCGGAGCCTCTCCACCACCCACGCGATGTCCATCACCTGGTCGACGCTGATGCCGTCGGCGCCCACCTCGGCCATCAGATCCAGGTTCTGGTGGGTCTCGCCGCAGATGTGCAGCACCGACCTCGCCCCCTCCGCGGCGATGGCGGCCGCCACCCTCCTCTGGTAGGGGAGGGCGAACTCCTCGTACTGCTGCGGGCTCAGGATCGTCCCCGAAGAGGTGGCGTCCACCATGGTCACCACATCGGCCCCGGCGGCGATGGCGGCGCGGGAGAACTCGATGTTCCAGCGCGCAGCCAGGTCCAGGATGCCCTTGAGGAAATCAGGGTCATAGGCCACGTCCATTATGGCCATCTCGTCGCCCCGCAGCTGGCAGGCGAGCATGAAGGGGGAGACGGTGGCGAAGATCAAGGGCACCCCCTCCAGCCGGGGGGAGAGCCGCTCCAGCGCCCCCAGCACCACCGGCGCCCGCCCGTCGGCGAATGGGTCCGGCACCCGGGCGGCGGAGAGCTCCTCCTCGCTGGTTATGGGGCGCTCCAATATCGCCGGGTGACGCTTCACCGTCTCCATCCCGGTGACGGCCCCGAAGGCCGAGGCGTCCATGGAGACGTCGAAGGGGACGCGGACGCTCTCGATCCCCGCCACAGTGTGGGCCGCCAGCGCCAGCTCCGCCATGGTGGCCGCGTCCCGATGTGCCTCCGGCCACCAGGCGCCGGAGGCCTCCATGAGGTCCAAGGTGCCGGTCTGCAGCGGGCTGGCGCAGGGGGGCCGGTCCGGTTCCCCGCCGCCGAGGGCGGCCAAAAGTCTCTCTCTCATGTCCATGCCCATCGCTCCGCGCGGCCCGCTGAAGGGCCGTGGGGCAGCCTCGCGTTACGGATTGAAAACACTTTTCCCGGAGGCGGGAATGAGGATGTGGTGGGCCTGGCCGGATTTGAACCGACGACCATCTGGTTATGAGCCAGACGCTCCGCCAGACTAAGCTACAGGCCCGTGCACGGTGGTTATTTTGCCAGGGGATATATAGTTTCCGCCGCAGAAGGAATAAAAAATTTGGAAGGAAGTTTGGCAAGGGGTTGAGATGGAAGAAGGGGGTACAGATATATTTCTTTTATCGTAATAATTGTTAAGTCGGAGGGGGAGGGTGGCGCCGTCGCACGGGCTCGAACCGTGGACCTTGTGATTAACAGTCACACGCTCTACCAACTGAGCTACGACGGCAGGTGATATTCAGCAAATAGGGCGCTCATATTAAAGGGTTACGACCTGTCCGCCAGACTGCCACGCAGCTCCTCGGCGCGGCGGGCGAGGGCCTCCAGGAAGCCCTCCAATTCGGCGAGGAATTCATGGTAGGAGCCGGTGGTCATCGCGCCGTCCGGGGAGGGCACGATCAGCCCCTCCTTCTCCAGGATGCGGAGGGAGTAGCGCACCTTGTGATGGGGGAGGGAGAGCTGCTCGGAGAGGCGGATGATGCCCATGGGCTCGTTGCGCCGCAGCGTCCTCAGCATCATGACGTGGCGCTCAAGCAGCTCCATCTCCGCCGAGAGCTTGCCCAACAACGAGCCTTCCGAGTCCATCCACTCACCTTGCGCTGAAAAGAGCCTTGACAATATATCAATCATTCCAGTGGGAAAAGGTTTTTGCGCCGCTCAGGGATGGTCATCCATGGACCGGGGGCATCTGTTGAGGAGGGCGGTGCACATCAGCGCCCCGGCGTTCCTGGTCTACTACCTGCTCCCGGGGACGCTGATGGGCGTCCCCAAGGACGCCCTGCTCTTCTCCGCCGCCGCCCTGGTCTTCGCCTTCGAGGCGTGGAGGCTCTGGGCCAAGCCGGACATACCGGGCATGCGCGAGTATGAGAAGGGGCGCATGTCGGCGGCCGCCTGGTTCACCCTGGCGGCGGTGCTGACCCTCCCCTTCTTCCCGCTGGGATGGACGATGCCGGTGTTCCTGGGGATGGGGCTGGTGGACCCCCTCATCGGCGAGCTCCGCCTGCGCTCCTCCCGCCTTAACCCGGCGCTGCCGACGCTGGTGTACTTCCTGCTCGCCGCCGGCTCGATGACATGGTTCTACGGCCTGCAGGCCCATGTGATGGTCGCCGCCGCAACGGCGACGGCGCTGGCGATATGGGTGGAGGGCCTGAAGCTGAAGAGCATCGATGACGACTTCTCGATGATAGTGCTCCCCCTGGCGGGGATAGCCATCACGTTCTGGCTGCTGGCCTAGCGGCCGATGAGCCAGTTGTGGCGGCCCCACTTCTCATAATTGGTGTACCAGGACTGGATGATGGACTTGTGGCAGTCCAAGGCCTTCTGCTCGTCCTTGTAGGTCCTGTAGCAGGCGAGGCATTGGAACCTCCTCTCCATCTTTCTCTCCTTAGCCATCGGCCCCCCTTATTGGAAAGTCCGTTAATAAACTTATTCCAGCGCCCTGAGGCCGATGCGGCCGGCGGAGCGCGGAAAGGATGCTATGGATTGTCCGAATTTAAACTCTGGGATTGACTTTATATGATTGTTCGTGCATTGACTAGGATATGAATCGAATCAAGGTCATAAACGAACCCTCGGAACTGGTACCGATGCTGAGGGCCGTGGACACCCTGGTGAAAAGGGAGGTCTTGAAGGAAGTGACCTTGGAATGGAGGACCTCGAAGGAGATAGAGGAGAAGTATGGCGCCGAGGGGAGGGACGCCATCACATTCTTTGAGAAGATGAAACTGGTGGAATCGAGGTGGCAGTCCACCGAGGGCAGTTTTCCAGAGAAGGCTTACCATACCTACTACACTTCTTTTCACATAAACGCGCAATGGCCCGTTTACGAGATCAGCGACGTGCTCTCCGCCGCCATGATGTCCGAGGAGGACTTCGCTGAGATCGAGGGCAGGATAATCGAGGCCGTGGGGGACCGGGGCAAGTTCTCCGGCGACGTCGCCGAGGCCCTGGGGGTGACCTCCACCATGCTGCGCAGCCTGGTGCGAAGGTCGGTGAAGCTGGACTACCGCGGCCACCGCATCGAGCTTAGCAAGGACTGAGAGCGCCGATGCCCGAGATCCAGGTTCTACGCATAGGGCATCGGCCCGACAGGGACAAGCGGGTGACCACCCACACCGCCCTCGCCGCCCGCGCATTGGGTGCCAGGCGGGTGCTGGTGGACAGCCGCGACCCCAAGCTGGAGGAGAACGTCCGCGGGGTGGTGGAGCGCTTCGGCGGCGACTTCTCCATCGAGACGGGGGTGCAGTGGCGCAAGGCCATGCGCGAGTTCGAGGGCAAGGTGGTGCATCTGACCATGTACGGCATGAGGGTGGACGAGGCGGTCGACGCGCTGCGGGGCGAGGACGTTCTGGTGGTGGTGGGGGCGGAGAAGGTCCCCCCCGAAGTGTACCAGGCGGCGGACCTCAACGTGTCGGTGGGGAACCAGCCCCATTCGGAGATCGCCGCCCTGGCGATATTCCTCGACCGCCTCACCGGCGGCGAGGCCCTCTACAGCGAGCGCGGGGGGAGGATGAAGGTGGTGCCGGACGGGAGGGGCAAGAATGTCGTCGACCTTTCCTGACGAGGCGGGCTGCCTGCGCATCCTCCGCGAGGAGGGCTGCTCGGAGAGGGTGGTCGTCCATTGCTGCACAGTGCGCGAGCTGGCGCTGAGGGTGGCCTCCCTCTGCGGGGCCGATGTGCCCACCGTGTCCCGCGGCGCCCTGCTGCACGACCTGGGGCGCTGCCGCGAGATGGGCATCACCCACGCGGTGGTGGGGGCCTCCATCGCCGAGGGCCGCGGCCTGGCGGAGGAGCTGGTGGAGATCATCCGCCGCCATATCGGCGCCGGCATCGACGAGGAGGAGGCGCGGGAGCTGGGGCTCCCGCCCGGCGACTACTTCCCCCGCAGCCTGGAGCAGAAGGTGGTGGCGCACGCCGACAACCTGACCTCGGACAACCGCCTGGTCCCCAGCGGGAGGACGGCGGAGAAGCTCAGGTCCCGGGGCCAGCTCCGGGCGGCCGAACGGGTGGAGGGGCTGCATTCCGAGCTGTCCGCCCTCTGCGGCCGGGACCTGGACTCCCTGGTGGCGAGGATGGGCCGCCGCCCCCCTCTCACCGGGCCCTGCGCCAGGCTATAGGGTGGAGCGGGATTCCTCGTCGCCGGCGGAGACCCATTCAGGGAAGTGGCGCAGCAGCACCACGTCCCCCACCGCCTGCACCCAGCGGTAAGGGATGTTGACCGCCATCGAGCCCTCGACCAGCCCGGGGTCGGTCCAATCCAGGAATATGCCGTCCACCTTGTTCAGCTCCAGGTCGAGTATGAGGTTGCTCACCTCCCCCAGCAGCCTCCCCTGGGGGGTGTAGACATCCTTGCCGATCAGCATCGTGGCCTCCCTCTGCATCTGCATCCCCTGTACGTCAACGCCCTCGGCCTTTATTAGCGATGCCCCCGGCGGGGCGGCTTATTAAATGGTTTCTGTGAAAGCTATTTATCCCGCTTGTGCAATGTTTGCCCAATCCAAATATGCGTTTGGACCTTGGAGGATTAAGAATGTCTGGCAACATCGTGACTCTCACCGACAACAACTTCGACAGCTTCATCGAGGAGAACCCTCTGGTGCTGGTCGACTGCTGGGCCCCGTGGTGCAAGCCCTGCCACATGCTAGCCCCCATACTGGAAGAGCTGGCGGACGAGCTTGTGGGCAAGGCCGCCATCGGCAAGCTGAACGTGGACGAGAACCCGGGCATATCCTACCGGTTCAACATATCGGCCATACCGACGATGCTGGTCTTCAAGAACGGGGTGATGCAGGAGCCCCTGGTCGGCGTCAGGCCCAAAGAGGATATCAAGAAGTACCTGCAGTCAAAGATGTAAGGTGTTACAGTTGAGTTATGACGTCGCGATCGTGGGGATGGGGGCCGCCGGCCTCCAGGCGGCGATAAGCTCCTCCCGCAAGAAGGCCCGGACCGTTGTGCTGGGCAGGCCCGAGGACAGCGCCCTCTACGGCGCCGAGGTGGAGAACTACTTCGGCGTGCCGAGGACCTCGGGCAAGGAGCTTCTGAGGACGGGGATGGAGCAGGCGGAGTCCTTCGGCGCCGAGCTGCGGCAGGAGGACGTGATCGAGATGTCCAAGTCCGAGGGAGGATTCAAGCTCCTCAGCGACATGGGGACGGAGATCGAGGCCAAGGCGCTGATAGTCGCCTCCGGCATCATGCGCAAGAAGCTGAACATCCCGGGGGAGAAGGAGCTCTTCGGCAAGGGCGTCAGCTACTGCGCCTCCTGCGACTGCAACTTCTACAAGGGAAAACCGGTGGCGGTGATCGGCGCCGGCAGCGAGGCGGCGGTGTCCGCGGAGCTGATGACCCATTACGCCAGCAAGGTCTACTGGGTCGCCGCGGAGCTGGATGCGTCCGAGGGCCTGCGGGAGAAGGCGCTGAAGGCCGGGGCCGAGCTCGTCAGCTCGCCGCCCAAGGAGATAGGCGGCGACGACAAGGTGTCCCGCCTGACCCTGGAGGACGGCAGCGAGCTGGAGGTGAACGGCGTCTTCATTGAGCTGGGAGCGCGTTCCACCACCGACATGGCCATGGACCTGGGCGTGATGCCCACCCCCGAGGGCGAGATCAAGGTGGACAAGGACTTCTCCGCCGGCGTCGAGGGGGTCTACGCCTGCGGGGACATCACCGGCAAACCCTGGCAGGTGGCCAAGGCGGCAGGCGAGGGGGGCGTGGCCGGAGAGAGGGCCGCCAAATACGCCCGGGGTCTCTGATGTCGCTGGTTAACGAGCTCGCCGCGGGGATGCTCCGCAAAGAAGGGGGCTTCCAGGAGGCCCTGCGGAAGATCCTCGAGGACGACCTGCAGATGAGCGTCAACGAGTTCTGCAAACGGGCCGGGCTCTCCCCCTCGACGATGTACAAGATACTGGAGGAGCAGCGCGAGCCCAACCTCCGCACCGTGCGCCAGATCAT
The DNA here is from genome assembly GCA_003550345.1 of Methanomassiliicoccaceae archaeon. Classification (GTDB taxonomy): domain Archaea; phylum Thermoplasmatota; class Thermoplasmata; order Methanomassiliicoccales; family Methanomethylophilaceae; genus PWHV01. The sequence continues at coordinate 123 of PUJZ01000049.1, read as the reverse complement.
CAAGGCGGTGCGCCGCATGAGCGACTCGCCGGGAGGGCATTTCGTGGCCGTCATCGCGTCGCGGCCGGTGCTGCAGTCCATCGAGGAGAGGATAGTCCGCGTCGGCGACGAGCCGGTCACCGT
>PUJZ01000034.1 GCA_003550345.1 Methanomassiliicoccaceae archaeon | reverse complement strand
TCGTCGGCCGCTCCGGCAAGCTCCTCGACCGCATGCTCGCCGAGGAGGGCGTCGACCGCTCCCGCCTGCTGATCACCAACACGGTCAAGTGTCGGCCACCAAGCAACCGCGACCCCCGCCCTGAGGAGATGGCCGCCTGCCGCCCTTTCCTGCTCAGCGAGCTCTCCGGGCGCGAGGCTGTGGTGGCCCTCGGCCGCTCCGCCTGCCGGGCCCTCGCCGGCCTGGAGGCCCCGATGAAGGAGATAGCCAACACCAGGATACCTCTGCTGATAGACGGGAGGGAGACCGTCCTCATCCCCACCTATCATCCGGCCGCCTGCATATACCGCAAGGAGGCCCGCGAAGGCCTGAGGGAGACGATACGCGCCGTCAGGGAGATGCTTTGAGGAAGCGCTTCCTCCACAATGCGAGGAAGTTCTCCGAGCCGTCCTTCCACGAAGAGAGCTTGACCTCGCCCACGCGCTGCCGGTAGACGATGGGGACCTCCTTGGCGCGGCACTTGCGCATGGCCTCTATCTTCATCTCCTGCGACAGGGGCATGCCGTCGAAGCGCAGCTCGAAGCGGTCCAGGACCTCGCGGCGGAAGACCCACATTCCGCTCTGCGAGTCGTTGAGGCCGAGGCCGAAGAGCAGGTTCATGGTGGCGGTCAGGACCCAATTCCCGAAACGGTGCTTGGCCCCCATCGCCCCCTCCTCCATGGCGGCGAAGCGGTCGGTGGTTATGAAGTCCAGGCCTTCGCTGATAAGAAGGTCGCAGAGCGCCGGCAGGTCCTCGGCGGGGTAGGTGCAGTCGGCATCGAGCGTGGCGATTATGTCGCCGTCGGCGGCGGCGAAGCCGGTCTTGTAGGCGCGGCCGTAGCCGCGCCGCGGCTCCTCCACCACCTCGGCGCCGCGGGAGCGGGCGATGTCCGGCGTTCCGTCGCTGGACAGGGTGTCCACCACCAGCACCTTGTGCTCATGCTCGCTGGACTCGAACGCCCGGTCAAGAGCGTCGATAACCGCGCCGATGGACTCGGCCTCGTTCATGGTGGGGACCACTACCGTTACCCGCAAAAGACAACCCAGACCGAGAAAGCGCTCTACTTAGTTAATCGTTACTGGCGGGATAGCGCTCGCCGAAGAGCTTGTAGCTGATGTAGCCCATGCCGGCGAAGAAGGACCTCACCACGAACCAGAAGTTGATGTTCTCCTCGCGCAGCATGGTGAGCAGATTGTAGCTGCTCCATACAGTCTCACTGTACTTCTCGGTAAGCTGCTTCCTTCCGGCGCCGTTCCAGAAGGTCTGCTCGATGAAGCCGTAGACGGTGGCCCGCGTCCGGTTGTAGATTATGGCGTTGGGGTTGTGATGTATGGCGTAACCGGCGTTGGTCGCCCTGATGTTGTAGTCGATGTCCTCAGCGGTGCGGAACCACTCGTCCACATCGCCGACCTTCTCGTAGACCTCGCGGCGGTAGGCTATGTTGCAGCCAGGCCAGCTGCAGTCGTGGCCTTGGTTGTATATCCGCACCCGGGGGAGCTGCTCCCACGACCACAGCCCGATGTTGATGCTCTTCCCCACCACAAAGTCGTGCCCCTCGTGCAATATCGAGCGGCGTATCTCCCTCAGCCAGAAAGGGTTGGCGATGCAGTCACCGTCGGTGAGGGCGATTATGCCACCTTTGGCTATGGACAGGCCGAAGTTCATGCTCTCCGCCCGGTTCTCGCCCTCCTGGTGGAGGCTGATGAAATCGTATATCTTCTGATAATCACGGACGATCTCACAGGTGCGGTCGGTGCTGCCCCCGTCGACGATGATTATCTCCAACGGCCCGTCCTGGAGAACCAGCGAATCCAACAGGTCGGCTATGCAGTGCTCCTCGTTTCGCACCTTGACGACCACGGAGACGAGCATCGGCTTAAGAACAGAATCATTCTATTTCAAAGATTACAAGGCCAACTCCCTTAGGTTCCACCAGGGAAGTGCCGATCGAGGCATTGCGGACCTCTGCGAAGGCTTTTTTTAACCCCTTCCACCCCCCAGAGAGGCTGGATATACCGAAAACCTTTAAATAAGGTCTAATTCTCTTATATTGTTGGACGGGTCTGGCCCGTCCGTGATGGGATGCGACAAGCCCTGGCCAGGGATGGGCCCGGGTTTCGCCCCGCTCGGGGGTGTGGTGACTGTACCTCAAACAGATAGAGCTGGAGAACTTCAAGTCCTTCGGCGGGAAGCTGACGATACCGCTGCTGGAAGGCTATATGGCCATCACAGGGCCCAACGGCTCCGGCAAATCCAACATCTCCGACGCGATACTGTTCGTGCTCGGGCCCAAGAGCTCCAAGGCCATCCGCGCCGGCAAGCTGCCCGACCTCATCTTCGACGGCGGCAAGAGCCGACGTCCCGCCGACTTCACCCGGGTATCGCTGATATTCGACAACCACGACCGCCTCATACCCTGGGACGCCGACACCGTCAAGCTCACCCGGACGGTGAAGATCTCCGCGTCCGGGGAAGGCTACAACTCCTATTTCTATGTGAACGACCACCGCTCCTCGCTGGGGGAGTTCGACGAGCTGCTCTCCAGCGCCCGGATCTCCGCTGAGGGATACAACCTGGTGCAGCAGGGGGACGTCACGCGCATAGTGGAGATGGGCAACCTGGAGAGGCGCAGGGTTCTGGACAACATGTCCGGGATAGCCCGCTTCGACGCCGACATCGCCAAGGCGGAGGAGGAGCGGGCGGAGACGGAGGAGAACCTCGACCGCATATCGATCATCAAGAAGGAGCTGGAGGCGCAGCTGGAGCAGCTGGAGGAGGAGCGGGCCGAGGCCCGCCGCTACCTCGACACCAAGGCGGAGCTCGACCTGGCCAAGGCGCAGCTGGCGCACAAGAGCCTGGAGCTGGCGCGCTCCGAGGCCGACTCCACCGAGCAGCAGATATCCTCCTATGAAAGCGAGATATCCTCCCTGGAAGAGGATCGCCGCCGGCTCCTGGCCGAGTCGGCCGCATTCGAAGAGGAGATGAAGGGCTGGGAGGCGGAGATGGAGTCCCGCGGCGGGGACGAGTACCGCACCCTCAAGGACAAGAGGGACGAGCTCATGGTGGAGGCCGCCCGGCGCAAGGACCGCGCCGAGAGGGCGGAGTCCGACATCGCCGAGAACGATGCCATGGCCGCCGAGGCCGAGGAGGAGAGGCAGGCCTTGGACGCCGACGAGGAGGAGGCGAAGAGTGACCGCGCCGCCGCCGCCAGCGCCAAGGAGGACGCCGTCAAGGCCAGGGACTCGCTGCAGGAGAGGCTGGAGGCCCTGCGCCAGGAGATCGATTCCCGCGGCGGGGAGCTGGCGCGGCTGCAGGAGGAGCTGGAAGGCGCCGAGGCCTCCATCGACGAGAAGCGCGAGGAGCAGCACGCCCTGACCCTGGAGCGCGGCGGCACGGAATCGCGCCTCGAAGCCCTGGAGAGGCAGCGCTGCTCGCTGGAGGAGGACCTCGAGACCGCCAAGTTCGAGGCCCAGGACGCCGAGTGGCAGATCCGCGAGCTGCGCGCCAGCGAAGGGGAGTCCGCCCGCCGCGCCCAGGAGCTCGGCGAGACCATCCGCGTTCTCAAACAGGATGAGGCCAAGCTCTCCAAGGACGAGGAGGACCTGCGACAGGCCGTCTACCGCCTGGAAAGGGAGTACAACGCGCTCAAGGCCGAGAAGGAGGCCGCTGAAAACCTGCAGAAGGGCTACAACCGGGCGGTCGCCGCCGTGCTGGAGGCCAGGGACCGCGGGAGCATCAAGGGCATCCACGGCACCATCGCGGAGATGGCGGAGGTGGAGGAGCGCTTCGAGACCGCGGTGGCCGTCGCTGCCGGGGGCAGGATGCAGGCCATCATAGTCGACGACGACCAGGTCGCCTCGGAGGCTATCGCCATGCTGAAGAGGAGCAAGGCGGGCCGGGCGACCTTCCTGCCGCTGAGCAAGATGCAGGAGGGCCGCCCCCGCGCCAAGGCCATCATGGCCGCGCAGCGCTCCCTCGGGTACGCTATCGACCTGGTGAGCTTCGACCCGGCCTACCGGGCCGCCTTCTGGCATGTGCTCGGCGACACCGTGGTCGCCGAGGACCTGTCATCCGCCCGCTCGCTGATGGGCGGGGTCCGGATAGTCACCCTCGAGGGGGAGCTGATCGAGGCGGCCGGCGCCATGGTCGGCGGCAGCATCGCCAAGCAGGGCATGCGCTTCGGCTCCTCCGCCGCCGGCAGGCTGGAGAAGGTGGCCGAGGAGCTGCGCCGCGCCTCCGAGGAGGCGGAGAGGGCGCAGTCCGAGCTTCGGTCCTTGACCGAAAGGATGCGGAGCATGGAGGAGGAGCTGCGCGAGGCATCTTCTTCGACCCGCGACTTCGAGGAGGAGATGGGCCGCTTGGAGCGCAAGCGCGACGAGGCCCGGCAGCGCCGGGACCAGGCCAAGGAGAGGCTTGAGTCCGTCAAGAAGGAGGCGTCCGCCGAGGAGAGCGCGCTCGCGGCCAAGGAGGAAGAGCTTCGCGCCTGCTCCGCCAAGCTGGAGGAGCTCCGCGGGGACAGGGACGCCCTCAAAGAGGAGATGCTGCGGCTGGCGCCGAAGGAGGTGCAGGACCAGCTTGACGAGCTGCAGCAATCTCTCATCAACGCGGAGCGGGCGGTCAGCGACACCTCCGCTTCGCTGCGCGAGACCGACTCACGCCTGGTATCGCTGGCGGAGCGCCGCCAGGAGAACGAGCGGGAGGCCGCGCGCCTGAATGAGAGGGGCGGCCAGCTGCGCGAGGAGCGCGACACGGCCCGCGAGGAGGAGGCCGCCATACGCACCGAGATGGCCGCCGTCAAGGAGATCATGCGGACCATGGAGGAGGAGCTGCGGGAGCTGAGGGAGAAGCGCGACGACGCCTACCGGAAATCGGTGGCCCGCTCCTCGGAGGCCGGCTCTGTTAAGGACCGCATCGACACCAAAAGGGACTTCCAGACCGGCCTGCGGCTGCGGCTGGAGCAGGCGATGCAACGCGTGGCCCAGCTGGAGAAGGAGCTGGAGGCCTTCAGCGTCGAGGTGGAGCCGCCCCTGCCCTCCATGGACAGCATCCGCGCCCGCATCCGCCGCCACGAGGCCTCGCTGGAGGCGATGGGCAACGTCAATCTGCGCGCCATCGAGGACTATGAGGAGAAGAAGGCCCGCCACGCCCGCATGCTGGATGAAGTGGATAGGCTGGAGGCCCAGCGCCAGGAGCTGCTGGCGCTGATGGACGCCCTCAACGAGGAGAAGAAGGCGGTCTTCGACGGCGTCTTCAAGGCCGTGGACGCCAATTTCCGCGAGATATACGCCGACCTCTCCGGCGGCGGCGAGGCCTACCTCTCCCTGGAGGACCCGCAGGAGCCGTTCCAGGGAGGATTGATGATAAACGCCAAGCCCAAGAACGGCAAGCTGCTGCGATTGGAGGCGCTCAGCGGCGGGGAGAAGAGCCTCACCGCCTTGGCGTTCATATTCGCCCTGCAGGAGCACCAGCCGTCGCCCTTCTATCTGCTGGACGAGGTGGACATGTTCCTGGATTCGGTTAACGCGGAGATGGTCGCCCGCCGCGTGAAGCAGAGCTGCGCCAAGGCGCAGTTCGTGCAGATATCGCTGCGCAAGGTGACCCTGGGCAAGGCCGACCACCTCATGGGGGTCACCCGGCAGCCCAACGGAGTTAGCAAGGTGATAATGCAGCCTGAGTTCCCCGAGGTCGCCCGCGGCCTCGAGGAGGCGGAGGGGAGCGCATGACCGCAAGGATCGACGAGACAGTGCTGGAGCACCTGATGTTCCACCAGTCCCTGGTGGACGATGAGAAGGACAATGAGAACATCCACCGCTACCTGGACATAATGGAGCGGGACGAGGGCGAATCGCTCAGCGACCCGGTCGACGAGGCGATACGCTCGGCCTTCGACCTCGTCCTCAACCATGGCATGGACCCCTGGTCCATAGACCTCCTGGAGTTCACCCGACTCTACTCGGCGAGGATGGGCGAGCAGCGCCCCGACCTGATCGTCGCCGGCAAGCTGGTGCGCATGGCCTGGCGCATCCTCCGCCTGCAGAGCGAGGAGGTCGTCCAGGAGAAGGAGCGCCAGGACTGCCTCTTCATGGGCTGGGACATGGAGGCGCTGTCGGAGGCGCTGTTCGAGGAGGCCGAGGGCCTTCTCGCCGCCCCGGCGGTGCTGACCCCCGCCCTGCGCCGCCGCGAGCTGCGCCCGGTTTCCCTGATGGAGCTGCTGGACGCCTTCGAGGAGGCCCGCCGCGAGATGGAGATGCAGCGGCGGCGGGAGCCCCGGCCCCGCAAGGAGCCCACGAGATTCAGCGGGCAGGCCCACGATGAGGACATGGAGAAGGACGTCGAGGAGGTCTGGAAGCGCGTGCAGAGGCTGGGCGCGGGCCCCATATCGGTACGCGACCTGATGGGCCCCGACCACGAACGCAACATCTCCACCTTCGTGGCGCTGCTCTTCCTGGTGCGCAACGGCCTCCTGGCCGCCTGGCAGGACGACCTGCCCCATGGCGAGGCCTTCGTGGAGATCAAGGTGGACTGGATGGAGGGCAGCGTCGAGGACGCCGCCGAGGCCGAGGACAAGCTGGTGATGTGATTGGAGCCCAAGGCGCTGGTGGAGGCGGTGCTCTTCGCCTCCCATGAGGGCCTCCGTCCGGTGGACCTCTCCAAGGCCACCGGCCTCGGCGACAAGGAGGTCCGGGAGGGCCTGCGGAAGCTGCAAGCGGATTACCAGAAGAGGGGCTCCGCCCTCAAGGTGCTGCGCTCCTCCGGGCGCTACTCGATTTGCCTCCGTGACGAGTACCTCCCCTACGGGCAGCAGTTCTCCCCGCCGGATGTGCCGCCCTCGGCGCTGCGCACGGCGGCGATGATCGCCTACCATCAGCCGGTGGAGCAGAGCGAGCTCTGCCGCAGCCTCGGCTCCCGGGTCTATGACGACGTGCGCAAACTGAGGGAGCTCGGCCTGATCGACGCCAGAAAGAAGGGGCAGACCCTGGAGCTGCGCACCAACCGACGTTTCTCGGAGCATTTCGGCATAGATGCGCGCAGCCGCGAGGACATCAAACGGTGGATGGACTCCGCCAAGGAGCGCCAAGGATAGAAAAGGTTTAAAAAGATGGTTCAGCTTTCACGGTTGATTTATATGGTCATGCCTCTCGCTCTATTGGAGAAGTCTTTGGACAAGAGAATTTCCCTGCTGCTTAAGGACAGCCGGATGCTGGAGGGCAAGCTCACCGGTTTCGACGACTACATGAACATGGTCCTGGAGGACACCGAGGAGTTCAGTGCTGACCAGAACCGCCGCCTCGGCACCGTGGTGCTGCGCGGCAACAACGTGGTAAGCATATCAACGCTATGAGCGGATGAGATGAAGGCGGTCATACTCGCGGGGGGTAAAGGCACCCGGTTGCGTCCTCTGACCTTGAGCATGCCCAAGCCATTGGTCCCCCTGGCGGGCAAGCCGTTGGTGCACCATATCATAGAATCCCTGCCCGCCGAGGTGGACGAGGTCATCCTCGCCGTGAATTACATGAAGGGGAGGCTGCAGGAGCACTTCGAGAACGCCGAGCTGCCGGTGAGCGTCCGCCTGGTGGAGGAGAAGCGCCCCCTGGGCACCGGCGGGGCGCTGAAGAACCTGCAGGAGCACAT
>PUJZ01000021.1 GCA_003550345.1 Methanomassiliicoccaceae archaeon | reverse complement strand
TATCACTGGCCTTCATCGTCATGCTGGGTATGGCGCTGGGGCGAATAAAACAAAAACAGGGGGATAAAATGCGCAGCCTGGTGCAGGCGGCGTAGCCAATAATCCAGAAGAGATTTTAAAATCCTGCAAATGACCCAAGGGGGTAGTGTGTACAAAATATTTCTAATTTATTTAAAAAGACGCTCAGTTCCCTGTTTTTCTGTGAAACAGTAAATATTGTGTCGATTAAAATATTCAGAAGGCAGCTCATTTCTTTGGTTTTATGGGAAAAATGGGTGCAACGCAAAAAGCTCTCTAAACACCATAATCTTGACCTAATTATCCTTTTATGGTACACTATTGATATAACTCCGTTTCTCATAAAATCATAATCTGAACCTGCCTATAACTTAAGCTCGCACAACAGTCAGACATGTGGAAATTAAAGAACGCAGGACAACCCTTGATTTTGCCTCTTGCATTAAGAACGTCTTAGATGTTCATTACCCGGATGCCGAGAAAGTGGTTATTGTGTTGGATAATCTAAACACCCATAAAATTGGTTCCTTAAATGAAGCGTTCCCACCTGAAGAAGCTCGCCGTATTGCGGAAAAGCTTGAGATCCATTACACCCCCAAGCATGGAAGCTGGCTTAACATGGCAGAAATTGAGATTAGTGTTCTAGCCAAACAATGTTTAAAAAAGTACATACCGACCATGGAGCAGTGGAGAAAGAAGCAACAGCATGGGTGGAGTATGGAAATCAATCAGGGGGAACAGTCAACTGGCAGTTTACTGCTGAAGATGCACGGATTAAACTCAAGAAATTATACCCACAAAGTGATTAGAAATTAAGGACTAGCCTGCTGCGATAAATTTCTGTAAATCCTTATATCTCTTAGTAAATCTAATTTATCTAACTATAAAAACCTCAAAGCAGATTAGAGACATGAGACGCCAGTTTCTATTTCCAAAGAAAGGAGGTGTGTTTTTGCTCCGTGATTGGTGACTGCATCACCTGTCTTTTTGCGATCTCTCATAAAAGAATTTATTAAGCAACAATCGTTTTTAATTCTTACAAATCTTTGTTGATTATAACTACGACAGCAAATGCTACCAGGCAGCCAACATAATCTTAAGCTTAATTTATGAGTTTACCTGTGTTTTAAATCAAATTTTCTTACTATCTGAGTAATATCCTTATATCTTCGTGTGAGGCTGTAGGAATAATCTGTAGTAAATTGAAAAACTTTAGGCTGGAAAACTGCGTGGGGATTCATTTAATTATGAGTCGCGGGAAAATTACTTAATCACAAAGGGGGAGGGTAAAACTATGCAAGAAATTACCGGAAATAGAACAATTTGGCTTCTATTAACATTGCTTTTGCTATCAGGATGGTTATTTCTAGCAGGGTGTGAAAATAATAATGATGAAATTGTAGAGGTGGATAGAAATAATGATGCGGATGTGGTTGTGATCGGAGGAGGAGGAGCTGGCTTGACTGCAGCCATAGAAGCAGCAGATAGAGGGGCTGATGTTATTCTCCTTGAGAAAATGTCTTTTCTCGGGGGAGAAACCTTGATTTCTGCAGGTATTGTTCATGGAGCGGGAACCTCGGTACAGAAGGAAAAAGGAATTACCGATGATACTTGGGCTGACCTTTATAAGTACTGGCGAAGGACAGGCATTTTCCACAATAACTCTTGGATTATAAGTGTGGTGACACAGAGAGTGCCGGAAAGAATTGACTGGTTGAGAGAAATGGGTGCACAGTACGAACCGGATTACCTTAGTGTCAGTGGATGGGATATGGATAATCTGCCTATGCGGGCTCACGGGATTGCTGGTGGTGGAAGCGAACTTATAGAGGTTCTGAGCAATAGGGCAAAGGAACTGGGAGTAACGATATACATGGAGACAAAGGCAACAGAACTTATTGAAGAAAATGGTCGTATTGTGGGTGTTCGAACTGAAGGAGAGGTAACAGAGCTCTATGCAGAAGCGATCATCATTGCTACTGGCGGGTTTGGTGCAAGTCAAGAAAAAATAGACAAGTACGCTCCACGTTTTACTGACGCTGTTCCCATCACCGCATCAGGTGTTACTGGAGATGGGTTGAGGATGGCCCAAGAAGTAGGAGCAAAGATAGAAAATATGGGTGGCATGATTGGCTACAGAACATCAGGAGTCAGTGGCCTTGCTGGTCTGGCCATGAGGCCTATACTGTACGTGAATACAGAAGGGAAAAGGTTTGTCGATGAAACTGCCTTTTATGCCCTGATGGCTGAAGCCATGATTAAGCAAGGAGGAACTGTTTACCAGATATTGGATAAGAAGATATATGAAGGGCTCTCTGAAGACGTACAGAAAACAATTGATGACGCTGTGGAAAACGAGCAGATGCCTAGAAAAGAGTCCTTGCAGGAGCTAGGAGAATTCTTTGACATACCTGGCCATATTCTGGAAGAGACTGTTGCAGAGTACAACAAAAGTGTAGCTGAAGGGTTATGTCCACTTGGCAGATCTGCAGATACATTAGTGAAGGTTGAAGAGCCACCATTTTTTGCCCTTCCTGTAAAACTTGCCCACCTTGGTTCTATGGGGGGGCTGGTTATTAATGAAAAAACTGAAGTTATTTCAGAAACAGGAGAGCCAATACCTGGCCTATATGCAGCGGGATCAGTAATTGGTGGTTTTCTGGGTTATGTTTACCCGGGAAGTGGAGCTGCTATAGCAAATCTTTTGGTAACAGGTACTCTGGCAGCAGAGAGTGCACTGGACTTTATGGGCAAATAGAATTAGAAGAAATTTGTGCCGGTGGGGATGAGATTATTTTCACCGGCACCTTTTTTATATGCGCAGTGTTTAAATGTTCTTAACAGAGAAAACTTGGAGATATTACAATCAGATGTTATTATCTAATGGGTGTTTTTGACAATGTCAAAAAAGAAGTGTTCAGAAGAGTTTAAAGAACAGGTTCTCCGGGAATCTAGAGAAGTTGTGAGTATTGCCTTGTGCCCCGGCACTTTGAGATAGCTGCTACTACCATCCATACCGAATAAGAAGGAAAAAGAAGCACAGGAAAACAACCATCAACAAAAAACCCTTATGGATATCGGAAACTACAGGCAGCTCTCAAAGTCCAATTTGGCTTGCTTATAAATCACAAAAAGGTTTTTCCGATGTATCCGTAATTAGAAATCTTAAGGCCTCAGAGAATTATAAAACCCCAAAAAAGCCCAGGAACATGGCAAAGAAGGTACAGGTAGAGGACCCAGGCCCGCTCTGGCAAATAGATCTTAATGTAAAGTCCAGTATAATGTAAAGCAGAGCTTTAGAAAAAGCAAAATCACTGAATAATGGCCTGCCTTAACTTTACATTACTAGCTACTCTTATTTGCTTCGGTTAGTCAACTTAATTAACTTAACCCCTTATTCCAATCTGGTAAGCTGAAGAAAAGGTGTAGTTCAGAGTGCACTTTTTTCAAAGTCTGACGCTGCATTTCAATATTTTCGCTTCATTGTTCGATCCATAATGTATTAGTTAAATTTTTCATTTGCCTCTTGCTATTAGGAAAAGATAATGTAAAGTAAAACTGTTATATTCTCAATGTCTTTAAGCTGTTGTGGGATTTTCTTTACATTATGTAGAACTTCACATTAATGTCCTAATGTAAAGCTTTACATAAGGATGTAAAATACGGGTACATAACTTACGAGGATCGGTTTTTCTTTCAGCTTTCTTTGATTGATATTTTTGACCAGGAGACACTTGATTATCATTTTGGGCTAAGATGTACGGGAAAAGATGCTGTGAGGATAGTTTGAAGAAAAAACAATTGCATAGAGAGATTGAACTACCGACCATAAGAAAAGACAATCTCTAAAATTTGGGGGCCAAACTGCTATCATTGTTGGACATCTTAAGGGGCAGGGTATTGATCTCTCTTGAATTTTAGCAAGAAAGGAGTTTTAGGAGTATATAATAATGAAGAAGGCTGATTTTGTACTTCTTATAACAATAATTGGGGTAGCAGCTATCGTTTTTGTTTTTCTTTTCTTCATGCGTCAGGGGGAGGAGGAGCCAAACAAATTCCTTATTGTTGAGGCTCAGGGGGAAATTGTCAAAAAAATCCCCTTGACAGGAGAAAGTATTACTCTTAAAGTAGAAGGAATTTTGGGATATTCAATTGTTGAGATAGAAGGGGAGCGGGTACGCATAAGTGAGTCTCCATGCCCTGACAAAATATGTGTGGATTTCTTTGGCTGGCTTGAAAAAAAAAGCGATATAAGCGTCTGCCTTCCTAACAGGGTGATAATATATTTGGGTTTTCCTGAAGGAGATTAATATACAACTCAATTTTTTGCTTTTCCTTTGTGGAAATGCTGCCAGAAGATGTTTCTGCGAGATCTTCCTCTTTACTTAATTTTGAAAACCTTCACTAACTATAAATACCTTCTTTACATCTTTGGTAGCACTACAAAGCAAATAGCAGAAGACACTTACCTAGAAATCTTTCCAATCACTATATGGATCGATCATAAACGTTCACACGCAACTAAACCCTTCACTATGGTAAATAAAGGGGAATGTTTGATGTGTTGCGTTTCAGTTCTTGTTTCTCAGTACTGCATCACCTTCAGGACCTTTTTTGCGGTGTGCAATACGGGCCTTTTCAGCTCCCCTAAAGCGTTAGGAGACTACTTAGATGGCTTCTGCAATTATGATTTTATCACCTGTGAGGGAAACTATAAGCAGTTGTATGGGGAGGGTAATGTAGTTTTTTTTCCCAGGAAATCAAGGCGTACTTCAAACAAGAAATACATGATCAGAATCACCAGGGCTGTCGATGCCTTGGGTGAAGCTGTTAGCCGCATACTTGCATTTGCTTCATACCTTATGGGTTTACCCTATAAGGGCATTGCCCGCAACTATGGCTAAAGTAAACCCGGCCTAAAATCCTTGTTGCAGCAGGTTATTGCCCAAGGGGTGGAATGTCTCGCTGACCAGCGCAGAAAAGACGCCTGGCAACCCCCTTCTGCAGAACCACCGACTTTTAAGTGTGAAGTAGAACTGGAAAAAGAAGATGATGGTATGGTTGTGCATCTACAAAAAGCCTCACTGCTCCTAAATTGATGTTACCTCCTTACAGGCAGTCCTTTGATAACACCATACATGACGATAATTGGGTTGTTCAGTACTTTTTAAGCTATTTCAACAGTTTTCAGGAGCAAATGTATTGTTGTGCGAGCTTAAGCTATAGACAGTCTCAGCTTATGATTTTATGAGAAGTGAGTACTATTCCTTATTGTTTTTTTGCTTTTCTCAGGGCATCTTCCACTCCCTCAATTACTCCACGGCTACTCATGGTAGCTCCAGTCACAGTTTCCACATCAGTATCCTGCTTTTCAATTATTCTATTAGGAACTCTGTCAAAAGCAGCATCTCCAATTCCCATAGTTTCGTGATGGTTTATTATTTTTATTTCTACAATTTCCTCGTCTCTAATAGTTACTTCTACTTTAATTTTACCACCATATCCAGATCCTTCGCCTTCAAAAGTTCCACTCTGTAATTTCTCGATTTCCTCTACTTCGTTATTATTGATATCAAAAAAGGGTTCAGTATATGGACTATATAAAGATACTATGGTTAACGAGAATATTATAATTATTCCTGCAACAACCTTAATTGGTTTCATGAAAAATTTCTCCCTCCAAATTAAAATAACTCCTGGCTCTTATTTTTCTCTGCCTGATCTATCTGAGTTCCTGTTTTCTGAGCCCATCTATGGATGGCTGCATGACTCACAAACTGCTTTGCCACTTTCTCTATTGTATCTCTAGTCTTACTATAAGAACAATCCTGAACAATTTGCAAAGCTATTTCTTTTAAAACTGGAGATACACGATCATTTTTGGGTAACCCTAGCATCTCATCCAGTAAAAATTTCTTGTTTCCTTCCTGATCCTCATAATACCTTCGCTCTAATTCTAATTCTCCAAAGATTATTTGGATTATTTTCTTCTTTGTGTCTTCCAACCTCAATTCTTTGGTATCACGGTTGTCTTTAAGTCCATCATCGTAAGCATATAGAAGATCCTTCGTGATCTCTAAGGTTAAACCGCGCAACATCAAGAATATTTTCTCCTCTATATCCTTGAAATCTTTGCTATCCTGTAGTATGCTCAAGATAGTTTCTTGAAGCATGAGGGATCTCACTCCTTTCGTTGTGGTTTGGTTTTGAGATCCCTCTTCTTCTTTTTCGCTATAATTCCTTCTTAATCGGCCACTTTAATTTTACTCAAACTTGACAATTTGACTGAAAAATTCCCATATCCCATTATCTTTTCTCATAGACAAGCCAATATAGCATATCTTCAAAAAACTCTCTCTAAAAATGATAGCAGTATTTTGTTGAATTCATCTGGGTTATCCTGATTTGCAATATGATGAGCATCAGCAATTTCAACCAGTTGACTTTTGGAGTCAGCACTTTGCCATTTTTGGGAAAGGACTTTGATAAATCTCAGGTCATGCTCTCCATAACATAAAAGCTTTTGTTCTTTTGTTGGCTCAGGAATTCCCTTGACCATATCCCGTAACATCTCCTGAGTCAGGTGGATAATAACTTTTTTACCGGTCCTGGCAGATGCTTCTGCCAGGTAGTCCCTTGTTTCATCTTTAAGAGCTTTATGCCTGGCAAATGATCTGTATAAAAACCTTTGGGGCCAAAGATGGATAGAAGCTGCAATAAAGGGATTAAGTATTCTCAATAACGAACAATATCCTGGATAGAGAGGAGCCCCTCCAATATGTACTGTACCCATAACCCGATCTGGATATTTCCTTACCCCATGCTGGGCAACAAAGCTGCCCAGTGACTGTCCCACCAGCACTGCTCTATCTACATCATTGCTATCAAGTATTTTGAGTATAAAATCAGCAGCCACATCTGAAAACTGCAAACTAAAATCAATTCCAGATGACAGCCCGTGATAGGGCATATCCCAAACTATAACTCGGTAATGTTTGCACAAAGAATTGACCTGAGATGCAAATGTTTGATGATCCATACTTACTCCATGAGAAAACACTACGGTTGGTGCTTTATGGGGTCCATGAATTTCGTAGTACATTCTACCAGCTTCGTCTTCAAAGTACAATGTTACCTCTCCCTTAATCTATTATCCTGCAATTACCGAAATGTGCCGCAAAACCCCTTGCTTTAGATATGGGGATATAAGGCAAAAACTTATTTTTATCTTATATTATATCACTACCCTGAAAACAAATCACCAAACAAAGACAACACAAAATATCGGACTCGAAGAACCATAGTTATTCGACCTCATCGCCAGCCGCAGAGATAATATTCAAAAAAAGGTCGTTTTCATCCTTCCGATGGTACCGTAGGCGGCATGATTGTTTATTTATCATTTATTCGGCAAATCTCCATTTGATTCCTGCATTGATTTAATCCTATATTCGGAAAATAGCCTGCCGCGGCGGTTGCACACGCAAATTTAAAGGTTTTTATTGGCAACAACAGGTAATTTAGAAGCAAAATATGCGGTTTCTACTGAAGATCCACTGTCAGGCCAATCAATCTGCGAATTTTCACCTAAAAAAGGGTAGACCACTCCCCTGGACCCAGCCATTGATTTCTTTTTGTTGAGGTACTTTGTCTATGCTGTTTCCAACTGTTCAAAAGCCCTTATAG
>PUJZ01000020.1 GCA_003550345.1 Methanomassiliicoccaceae archaeon | reverse complement strand
GATGTACCAACCAACCTAAAAAAGATTCTTAAGGTTATGAATCTGATGATTTTTCTAGACCGCGGCACTCGATCGCGGATCGCAAGCCGCGGTTCCAATGGGGTGTGATACACTGACGGAACATGTATTGGAACTCGAGAAGGCTGTGCTTGACATGGACGAGAAGCTGGCCGCATCGGCCGCTCAGAAGGTCGTCGATGGGGGCGCTAGCGCTGTCCAAGCGATAAACGACGGCCTGGTGAAAGGAATGAAGAAAGTAGCGGACCTCTATGACACGGAACAGATCTTCCTGCCTCAGGTCTTGGCGTCCGCCGCCGCGTTCTATGCGGCCTTCGACATACTAAGGCCGAAGATGCTGGAGGAAGGTGGCGAGGGGCCAGGGCATAAGATCGTCATCGGTGTTGTGGAAGGAGACATCCACGACATCGGCAAGAACCTGGTCAAGACCATGATGGAGGCCAACGGCTACAACTGCATCGACCTCGGCAGGGACGTTCCCATAGAGAACTTCACCGAAGCGGTGGAGGATAACTCCCCGTCCTTCGTGGCCTTGTCCACCCTCATGACCCCGACCATGAAGAACATGGACCGGATCGTCAAGGAGCTGGTGGAGGAGGGCCTGAGGGACGACCTCAAGATCATGATAGGCGGAGGCCCGGTGGACGAGGAGTTCTGCGAGGAGATCGGCGCCGACGTCTACACCAACAACGAGACCGAGGCCGTGCAGTGGCTTAAGAAGGAGACTGGATGAGAGGTGATGAAGATGGAAGAGATGACACCGTTGGAGAGGGTCGTAGCTACCCTCAAGGGCGAAACGCCGGACCGCGTGCCGGTCGCGCTGTATTTCCAGTCCGCTGCTCAATTCCAGATGATGGAGGACGACTACACCTGGAAGGAGGTCCTCAACAGCCCCACCCGGCTGTACAAGAACGTGCTGAGGCAGTATGAGCACTATGGGGCGGACAACTTCTTCCTGCCCCTGGACTTCAGGGCCGACGGGGAGGCGTTCGGGAGCAAAAGCGAGTACGAGCTGCGCTGCGGCTGCGGATACCGCATGCCGGTGGTGACCGAGTACGCGATAAACTCGGTTGACGAGATAGATGACCTGGAGGTGCCCGACCCATACAAGGACGGGCGCTGCCCAGTGATACTGCAGACGATCGAGAAGCTCAGCAAGAAGTACGGCAACAAGGTGCCCATCGTAGGCTTCCTCAACTCCCCGCCGGACGTCGCCACCGATGTGATCGCTGGCAACTACTCGACCGTGCTGCCGATGATAGCGACCGACAAGGAGAACATGCACAAGCTGCTGTCGAAGATAACCGAGCATCTTGTGGAGTTCGGAAAGGCGATGATGGACTCAGGTGCTCACGCCCTGGCGACCGTCAGCGGAGGCTTCAACAACCTCACGATCGGTCCGAAGGACTACGCCGAGTTCGTCGCCGCCTACCACAAGGAGATCATCGGGAAGCTGGGCGTCCCCTACTGCTACCACCAGTGCCAGGACGCGACCCCGTTCATGGACGACATCGTGGCCACCGGCACCGCCGCAGTGGCCTTCCATGAGAAGGTGGACCTGGCCTGGGCCAAGGAGAAGTACGGGAAGGACGTGATCCTCGCCGGGAACCTCGGGGTCTCGGAGGCCGACGCCGTGCTGTACAGCGGAACCCCGGAGCAGGTGAAGGAGGAGACCAGGAAGACCCTGGAGATCGGAAAACCAGGAGGGAAGTTCTGGCTCAGCGCCGGATGCGAGGTGCACCATGCGCTGCCGGAGGAGAACATCTTCGCCATGATCAAGGCGGCGAAGCAGTACGGCGCATATTGACGCCAGCGACAGAAGGGAGGCATCCTATGAACGAGAAGGATAGATTGATCTCGGCGCTCAAACAGGAGGGGGTTGACAGGGTGCCATGCACCAGCCCCCTCCAAACCGGCACCCTCGACCTGATGGAGGCTTCAGGCTCGTATTGGCCGGAGGCCCATAACGACTCCGCCCTCATGGCGAGGCTGGCCTTGGCCGCCCACACGCTCGGCCGCATGGAGAATGTGCGCGTGCCATTCGATGTCACCGTCGACGCCACCGCTTTCGGGGCGGTCACCGGCAAGGAGAGCATCGACCGGCAACCGGCCATAATGGAGAGGCCGATAAGCAGCCCCGAGGAGCTGGAGGCCGCCGAGGTCCCCGACCCTTACAAGGACGGCAGATCGATGGTGGTGCTGGAGGCGGTCCGGGAACTGGCCGGCGGCCTCGACGGCGTCCCGGTGATCTGCGCCACCGTGTCGCCGTTCATGCTGGCCGGCCAATTGCGCGGTGATGAGATGGCAATCATGGACACGGTCAAGAACCCCACGTTCCTGAAGGGGATATTGGACCTGGCGGCGGAGTGGAACATCGAGTTCTCCAAGGCCGCCCTCGAGGCCGGGGCCGACATAGTCACCATGGTGGACGCCACCTCCTCCGGCACCGTGCTCGGGCCCGCTCAGTACGAGGAGTTCGCGATGCCCTACCAGAGGAGGGTGGCGGATGCGATCAGGAAGGCGGGCGGCCTCTCCATACTGCACATATGCGGGAACACCATCAAGACATTGGACGGCATGGTGAGGACCGGCGTGGACGGCATCAGCGTGGATCAGCAGATGGACATCGCGTGGGTGGCCGAGCAATTGCGGGGCAGATGCACCAGCATCGGCAACGTCAGCCCCACCAGCACCCTCTTGAAAAAGGGCCCGGCCGAGGTGGAGGCGGAGGTGAAGAGATGCATCGATGGAGGCGTGGACATAATCGCCCCCGGATGCGGGTTCGCCTCCGAGACCCCTCTTGCCAACATGCAGGCCATGGCTGAGGCCACCGCGAAGCATGGGAAGAGGTGAGGTGGCCCGATGAAGGAATTCGGGATCGCCATCGACATCGGAACCAGCGGCCTGAGGGCCCAGAGCATAGACCTGAAAGAGGACAGGATACTGGCCACGGCGATCACCATGGGGCATCCTGTGCCGGGAGCCAACGTGATGGACCATCTCGATTTCGCCATCGATATGGAGAAGGCCATGGCCAGGAACCTGATCATGACCTCCCTCAACGGGCTCCTGGAGAAGCTCAGGATAGACCTGGGCCGAGTCGAGCGTGTGGCGGTGTGCGGCAACCCCATACAGCTGTCCCTGTTCCAGGACATGGAGATCAGGGACCTGGCCTATTCCGGCGAGAGAGCGAAGAAGAAGCTGGGCATCGACAACATCAGAAGGGACGCCAAGGTCCTGGAGGCAGGGTCCCTGGGGCTCAACGTGCATGCGGATGCTGAGGTCTACATCCCGCCCGCGGTCAAGCACGAGATAGGCGCGGACGCCTTGGCGA
This sequence comes from Methanomassiliicoccaceae archaeon, assembly GCA_003550345.1. Classification (GTDB taxonomy): domain Archaea; phylum Thermoplasmatota; class Thermoplasmata; order Methanomassiliicoccales; family Methanomethylophilaceae; genus PWHV01. Next base: position 4,545 of record PUJZ01000020.1, on the reverse strand, counting down.
TGATGTACAAGACCGATTTCCTCACGACGGACCAGATATCCATGGTCACCGATTACGGCACCAATGCCGAGATGGCGATAAAGATCGGCGACGACATAATCACCGGTTCCGCCGCAGCGGGTCCCGCGATCGAAGGTCAGCACGTGGGCAAGGGCATGCTCGCCGCCCCGGGGGCGATATCGGACATCGACCCCAGCGATGACGGCCTCATGCTCACCCATGTGCTGAACCGCCAGCTCTACAAGAGCAGGGGCGCGGTCGTGGACCCTAACAGCGGCGAGGTGGTGGAGAAGGGCGATTACGAGGCCAGGGGGATAACCGGGACCGGAGTGGTCGCCCTGGTCTCCACCGGCCTGGACACGGGACTGATGTCCCCAGGCAAGATAAACAACGAAGAGAAGCTGGTGAGGCTGCAGAAGGGCATAGAATTCACCCAGGAAGACCTCCGCGAGGTGGGGAAGACCATCGCCGCATTCACCTCCGGGCACATGACCCTCACCCAGGAGTCGGGGATATCCCTGAGCGACATCAAGGTCATGTACATGACCGGCGCCTCCGGGACCTATGTGGACGCCGTCAAGGCCATGAAGCTGGGCCTGGTCCCCGGCACGGTGGAGAAGGTGATGCAGGTGGGCAACACCTCTCTGGCCCTGGCCTGCGACATAGTCCGCGACACGTCGATGATGGACACCTTGCAGGAGACGGCCGACTCCATCCGCGCCAAACACCTGATGTTCGCAGAGTCGAAGGTGTTCGAGAACGCCTTCGCAGTGGAGATGGGGGTCTGGGTCCAAGGCATGCCGTTCGATCAGGAGGAGGGGATGCTCAAGCATTTCGGGCTAGAGCCCCGCCCCCCTCTGAACCGGAGCCCGGAGGTCATACGGATCCTGGAGAGGGACATCCATGACCTGGGGGTGCACGGCCTCACCGTGGTCGAGAACGTCGGCACGGTGCTCCGGGGCGAGCTGGAAGAATGCAACGAATGCGGCAGATGCATCAAATCCTGCAACGAAGAGGCCCTGACGCTGCGCCCTGACGGAAAGGTGATGGTCGTCGAGGTGAACACCGGCAGATGCATGGGGACCGCCTGCAAGCGATGCGAGAGGGCATGCAAGAGCAAGCTGCTCAAGCTGCATTCCCTGAGGGTGGACAGCGGAGGCATGGCATGAGCCAAGGAACATTGGGCATGGTGGGCTGCGAGATAATGGAGGATGAGATGGTGGATGTCCTGAGCAGGGACGGGGACATCGACACCATACTCGTCATCGATGACGGCAAAGGGGGCAAGGAGAGCGAAGGCTTCATCGAGAAGATGCCCCGCCACAGCCCCGCCGTGGACATGAGGGTCGTTAAGCCTGACGAGATCCCCCATATCGTTACCGATGGGTACACGGTGATAGTCTGGATGAAGCCCATGGCGTTGCACCAGAAGCCCGAGAAGCTCCATGACGACGTGGCGGACACGCTACGGCTCCTGAGGGAGAGATGCGACATCGTGCTGCTCTTCTACGGGCTCTGCGGCAACGCCTTCAAGAAGGTCAAGGAGCTGGAGGACCAGACCCAGGTCCCGTTATTGATATTGAGGGATTCGCAGGGCCAGGTGGTCGATGACTGCATCGGGGCGGTGCTGGGAGGCACGGACGAGTACCTGAAACAGCTGAAGGAGTACAAAGGGGCCTTCTTCCTCACCCCCATGTGGGGCTCCAATTGGAGGGAGATGCTGCACAAGGTGCAGATCATGCCCTCCGAGGAGGACATAGAGGGCGCCCGCTACGTCTTCGATGCCGTCGGTTACGACAAGGTGGTGAAGATCGACACCGGCCTGGGAGATGAGAAGGAATTCGAGGAGAAGGTGGACGAGTTCGCCCGCATATTCGACTTCGACCGCAAGCAGCTGCGGGGCGACCTCTCGCTGGTGCACCAGACCTATGAGAAGGCGAAGGAGATCGTGGGGCCCAAGGGTTCAGAGGGGAACTGAGAACGCTCCGCATACCGGCAGGGCCGCCCCAGCCTCCACCGGGAACGCGCGCAGCGGACAGGGTTTTCTACCACTAGCACGATGCTGAAACCATGTCGGAGGGATCGCCGCATGGCCTCCCGGACATGGAGGACGGGGACGACCGCCTGTCGGGGGCGGGCAAGCTGCTCAGCCTCTCGCTGCTGATAACAGGCGTGCTGCTGCAGTCGGAGATAGCGGGGCCGGACGCGCAGGGCCTAGGGCTCATCATGATCGCCGCCGGACTGGTCCTCACGGCGGCGACCGTGCTTTACTCCCGTGTCAGATCCGGCGGGGGATGAGCGGCCGGCGGGCCATTCCCCGACGGGGGCGGTAGAGGGTCATTTGCGACGCTTCTTCTCCTTCTTCCTCTTCTTGCCGCCCTTGTCCTCTTCCTTGCCCTCCTCCTCGCCGAGGAAGTAGTCCTCGCGGGGGACGTTCTCCAGCCGGTCAGGCTCGGAGGGAGGGGTCTGCTCCTCCATCAGGACGTCCTCGTAGCTGCGGACCTCCACTGGCTCTTCCTCGTCCTCCTCATCGGCAGGCTCGTCCTCCTCTTCCTCGTCCTCCTCATCGGAAGGCCCGCCGTCGTCCTCCGCCGGCTCGCTGAGGGGGACCTCCTCCATACGGGACGGCTCTTCCGGCGCCTCCTGCTCGACGGCTTCGGTGTCCTCCTCCGCGGGAGCGCTGGGCTCCGGGGTGTCGTCGACGACGGCCTTGACGACCTCCTCCGGCTTGCGGTAGCCGAACTGATAGGTGGGCGGTAGCCTCATCTCTTCGTAGTAGCCGGCGATGAGGTCGTTCTCCACCTCCGCCATGCTCGTTTCCTCCAGGCCCTCGGCGGAGAGGGTGTGGGAGAACAGCGCGTCGCGTGCCCATCTCTCCTTGCTCTGCTTCTTCAGCGCCGCCTTGAGGTCGTCGGCGCGCCGCAGCAGCAGCATCTGCGTCATATCCGCGTCGGCCAGTCGGTAGAAGCCCTGCTTCTCCGGCAGGGCCTTCAGGACTTTGCGGTCGAACCCGTCCCAGTCGCTCCAATGCAGCCCCATCCAATCGTTCTCTTTGAAGGACGAGGAGTACTCCAGCGGCGGCTGGCTGACGTTCTCTTGTATGGCATCGGCCTCCCCCATCCTCTCCAGGCCGGTGGGGCCCTTCTTCTCGGCCCTCATGTAGGCGGGGTGGAGACGTCCGAAGTTGCAATGCGGCGACCTCCCCTTGGCGAGACGGTACTTCCAGATGAGGTAGCTCTCCAGAACGCTCTTCTCATCCTCGCCGCCGTCGTGATGGAGGACGGAGACCTCCTGGCTGTCGGCGACCTCGTTGTGATAGGCCCAGAGGCACTGGGCGGCGGGGTGCTTGCTGTTGGCCACCTTGCCCTTGACGATCTCCTTGTTCAGGCCCTTCAGCTCCTTATGGAGGCATTTTACGGCGATGCCTATGTAGAGCAGGTCGTCGACGTCCTTGACCCTGTAGATCCCCGGCCCTTTGTCTATGTTCCCTGACACGCTCTTCTTCTCCATGAATGGGAACCAACGGGACCATTGGAGGCCGCACCAATCCTTGTCGAGATGATTCATGAACTCCCCGAGGTGGTTGTTTGCACTTACGGAATACTAATAACTTTCACAGTCCCGGCGATAACGCATTGAGGACATGGGATGCTCGGCCCGTGGCTGCGGCCATCGCCGGAGACATGGAGGGAAGATTGCAGCTAGACGGGCCCGGAGGGGCGCATCGGCCCGCTGACGGCGTGCCGGCGGGAAGAGGGTGTGGAGCCATCGTCTCCCGCGGCGTGATGGGACGGGCGCGGATAGTTGGACCTGCGCGTCACTCGCCGTCCATGAACTGGTAGGTCGGAGGGACGCCCTTCTCCCCGTAATAGCCGCCGATCATGTCGTTCTTGAACTCCAGCAGGTAGGTGGGGGTGAAGTCGAAACCGCTGAGGGCGGTGGAGAACACCGCCTTCTTCGACCATTTCTCGCCCCTCAGGTCCTCCAGGGCCTCCCTGGTGTTGTCCGCCGTGCCCACCATCAAGAGCTGGGTCAAATCCTTGTCGGCGACCCGGAAGATGCATGAGGCATCCTCGGTTCCCTTGACGGCCTTCTTGTCAAGCTCCTTCCAACTGGACCAGTTCACGCCCATCCAATCGGCGTCCTTGAACGGGCCGGTGTACTGCAGCGGGGGGGAGCTCTTGTCGAATTTGCCGTGCAGGTCAGGGTCCAGGCGGCGGACCCTCACGCCCTTCTCAGCATCGACGACCACCTCGAAGGCCGGGTGGAAGCGGCCGAGGTTGCAGAGCGGGGACTCGCCCATCTCCAGGCGGTACTTCCAGAACATGTAGCATTTGAGGGCGAGGCGCTGCGGGTCCGGCGCCTTGAAATGGCATGTGGAGACCTCGTAGTCGTAGTCCTCCACCTTGCGGTAGGTGAAGAGGCAGGGGGCGGCGAAATGCTTCATGTCGGGGTTCACGGAGCTGGCCCCCGCCTCCTCCCTCAGCCTCTCCAGGTTCTCCCTGAGGTCCTTGACGGTGGAGCCGATGTAAGCGAGCTTCTTCT
>PUJZ01000014.1 GCA_003550345.1 Methanomassiliicoccaceae archaeon | reverse complement strand
CCCCGAGGCCTGTACCTGCGGGGGAGGCCCCGGAGATCGATGAGGATATGGACCTCGACGCGGAGATCGAGCGCATAACCGAGGAGGAGCCGGAGGAGGAGCCGGAGGAGCTCGAGCTCAGCCCGGAGATGGTCCAGGAGCTTTTCGACAAGGCCGTGAAGGAGATCGGGGACCCCTATGACGTGAAGAACCCCACCAAGGACTACGCCGAGGCGGTGGCGCCGCTGATGGAGAAGTGGTCGCTGGCCTCGGGGATGGCGGCCCCGCTGGGGGAGGCGGACCGCCTCTTCGACGAGACATACATCATGGCGAAGAACCGCCAGTTCCCCGCCGCCGTGCGCGGGGCCAAGGAGGCCGAGGAGGAGCTGGACCGCCGCATCGAGGACACCCTGTTCTACCGCCAGGCGGTGGTCCGCGAGGCCCTCCGCCACCTCAGCGAGGAGACCGCCGCCGACGCCGCGGCGCTGCTGGACGACTCGGAGGAGCACCTTTATTCAGGGGACTACGCCAAGTCGAAGCTGGCGATGGACGCCGCCGTCGAGCGCGTCGCCGCGGAGGAGCCCCACTTCAAAGAGGCGGAGGAGCTCGGCCGGGTGCTGACGAGGCACCTGGCAATCGCCGAGCGCTTCCTGGTGGACACCCGCGAGGTGCGGGAGCTGATGGCCCACTCGCGCGACTACCACAGCCGCGGCGACTGGAGGAGCTGCGTGCAGGTCTGCGAGGGCGCTCTGGAGAGGCTGAGGCCGGTCCTGGACAGGGTGGCGGCGCAGGAGCTCGAGGCGATGAAGGAGGAGATGGTCCGGCGCAAGTGGGCGAGCAAGGTCAGCGAGCGGATGATCGCCGCCGCCTCCGACGCCGCCGAGTTCATGGCCAAGGGCGAGACCCTTCCGGCGCTGGAGCACATCTTCCGCGTGCGCAGCCAAATGAAGGAAGAGGCATGACAAGCTTTTTATCATCCACCGCTCTCCGGTGGACATAGGCCACTGTGGCTCAGCCTGGTAGAGCGACAGATTCGTAATCTGTTGGCCGAGGGTTCGAATCCCTCCAGTGGCTCCATCAATTCTTGAGGTAGTCCTTGAGGATGCGGATGGCGCAGACGTCGCCGCACATCGAGCAGCCCTCGTCCTCCTTGGTTGCCCCCCGCGCCCGGTAGCGGCGGGCCTTCTCGCCGTCCACGGCGAGGGAGTACATCGTCTCCCAGTCCAGGTCCGCCCTCGCCCGCGACATCAGCTGGTCGCGGTCGCCGCCGCGGCCGTGGGCGATGTCGCCCACGTGGGCGGCGATCATCGATGCCACCACCCCTTCGCGCACGTCGTCCACCGTGGGTAGGCAGAGGTGCTCCGCCGGCGTCAGGTAGCAGAGGAAGTCCGCCCCCGCCTGCGCCGCCAGGGCGCCGCCTATGGCGCCCACGATGTGGTCGTAGCCGGGGGCGATGTCGGTGACCAGCGGCCCGAGCACATAGAAGGGCGCGTCGTGGCAGAGGGACTTCTGCATCCTCACGTTGCTCTCCACCATGTGCAGCGGAACATGCCCCGGGCCCTCCACCATGCACTGCACCCCGGCGGCGCGGGACCTCTTGACCAGCTCGCCGAGTATCATCAGCTCCGAGACCTGGGCGGGGTCGGTGGAGTCCGCTATGCTCCCCGGCCGGAAGCCGTCGCCCAGGGAGAGGGTGAACTCGTGCTCCCGGGCCATCTCCAGCAGGTAGTCGAACTGGCCGTAGAGGGGGTTCTCCTCCTCGTTGTGCAGTATCCAGGCGGTGAGGAATGAGCCGCCGCGGGAGACGACGCCGGTGAGCCGGTCGGAGCGCTTGAGCCACTCCACCGACTCCTTGGTGATGCCGCAGTGCACGGTCATGAAGTCCACCCCGTCGCGGGCGTGGGCCTCGATGCCGTTGAAGATGTCGTCCTCGTCCATGTCCACCACCGCGCCGCGGCGGGCGGCGGACAGCCCGGTCTGGTATATGGGCACGGTGCCCACCATCACCGGCGACTCCTTGATGACCGCGCGGCGGAAGCCGTCGACGTCGCCTCCGGTGCTGAGGTCCATCACCGCGTGCGCCCCGTGGCGCAGGGCGACGCGCAGCTTCTCCAGCTCCTCATCCAGGGAGTCTATGTCCCGCGAGCTGCCGAGGTTGACGTTGACCTTCACCGAGAGCCCCTCCCCTATGCCGCAGGGCTCGGGGGCGTGCACCGGGTTGTGGGGTATGACGATCCTTCCGGCGGCGACGCCCCTCCTCACCCACTCGGGGTCGAGGCCCTCGCGGCGGGCGACCTCTTCGATTAGGGGGGCAACGCCCGAGCGGGAGTCTTCCATGAGGGTCATCGGCCTCTCCATCCCCGAATCCCTATTTCTTTCTTCCCTCGTGCCTCCGAAGCATGCGAGAGAGGGATTAACGCCCCTGAAGAAAGCCCGCTCCGAGGGCCCCCGCGAGGCGTCCGAAGGCGGGGCGAAGGCTGCATGCTGCCAGACATACCTTTAGTATTTATACTAAGATGCCCATGTGGAAACATGTTCGGGGAGGCTTCCGAGCCATCGGGAGACGGGGCCCCCTACACTCACGGACTCACGTTTTCTAAGAGGTCATTCTAATGGATGAAAGCAGGTACGACGCTGACAACATACAGGTCCTAGAAGGGCTGCAGGCGGTGCGGAAAAGGCCGAGCATGTACATCGGCAGCACCGACTCCCGCGGCCTGCACCACCTTGTATACGAGGTGGTGGACAACAGCATAGACGAGGCCATGGCCGGCCATGCCGGCCTGATCAAGGTGGCCGTGGAGGAGGACGGCTCGGTCACGGTGGAGGACGACGGCCGCGGCATACCCGTGGGCGTGCACCCCCGCTACGGCAAGAGCGCGCTGGTGATAGTGCTCACCGTGCTGCACGCCGGGGGCAAGTTCGACGACAAGAGCTACAAGGTCTCCGGCGGCCTGCACGGGGTGGGCATATCGGTGGTCAACGCGCTGTCGGAGAGCCTCGAGGCCACCGTCTGGCGCGAGGGCAGGAAGTACCGCCAGCGCTTCGAGCGCGGCGTGCCCGTGGGAGAGCTGGAGGACCTGGGGCCCACCGAGGGCTCGGGCACGCGCATAAGCTTCCGCCCCGACCCGGAGATCTTCCCCGCCACCGACTTCGAGTACGACGTGCTGCGGCAGAGGCTGCGCAACCTCGCCTTCCTCAACCGCAACATCGAGGTGCGGTTCAGCGACCGCCGCGACGGCCGCGATGAGACCTTCCGCTACGAGGGCGGCATCGTGGAGTTCGTGCAGCACCTCAACCGCAGCCGCGAGCCGCTGCACCCCGAGCCGATATTCATCCACGGCGAGAAGGACGGGGTGGTGGTGGAGCTGGCGATGCAGTACACCAGCGCCTACAACGAGAACATCCATCCCTTCGTGAACAACATCAACACCGTCGAGGGCGGCACCCACCTCTCCGGCCTCAAGGCGGCGCTCACCCGCACCCTCAACGACCACGCCCGCGGGCGGGGGATGCTCAAGAACGCCGACCCCCTCAGCGGCGAGGACGTCCGCGAGGGCCTCACCGCCATCCTCTCGGTGCGCATACCGGACCCGCAGTTCGAGGGCCAGACCAAGACCAAGCTGGGCAACAGCGAGGCCCGCAAGGCCGTCGAGACCCTGGTGAACGAGAAGCTGGCCGAGTACCTGCTGGAGAACCCCCGCGTGGGGGAGAGCGTGGTGCAGAAGGCGGTGCTCGCATCCCAGGCCCGCGAGGCCGCCCGCAAGGCCCGCGAGCTCACCCGCCGCAAGACCTTCCTGGAGAGCACCAGCCTCCCCGGGAAGCTGGCCGACTGCAGCGAGCGCGACCCCGCCAAGTCGGAGATATTCATCGTCGAGGGGGAGAGCGCCGGGGGCAGCGCCAAGCAGGGCCGCGACCGGCGCTTCCAGGCCATACTGCCGCTGCGGGGGAAGATCCTCAACGTGGAGAAGGCCCGCCTCGACCGCATACTGAAGAGCGAGCAGATCCGCAACCTCATCACCGCCCTCGGCTGCGGCGTGGGCGAGGAGTTCGACATCAGCAGGCTGCGCTACCACCGCGTCATAATCATGTGCGATGCCGACGTGGACGGAGCGCACATCGCCACCCTGCTCCTCACCCTCCTGTTCCGCTACATGCGGCCGCTGGTGGAGAACGGCTACGTCTACCTGGCGCAGCCGCCCCTCTACAAGATATGGAAGGGGAAGAAGGAGGCCTACGCCTACTACGAGCGGGAGATGGAGGCCCTGTACGAGGAGTTCGGCGAGAACGCCAACGTGCAGCGCTACAAGGGGCTGGGGGAGATGAACCCCAATCAGCTCTGGGAGACCACCATGGACCCGGAGACCCGCACCCTGAAGAGGATAGAGATCGAGGACGCCATCCGCGCCGAGGAGCTCTTCACCACCCTCATGGGTGACGCGGTGGAGCCCAGGCGCGAGTTCATCTTCGCCCATGCGGCGGAGGTCACCAACCTGGACGTGTGATCATGGCGGCGCACAAGATATTGAATCAGAGCATCGAGGGCGAGATGCAGCGCTCCTACATCGACTACGCGATGAGCGTCATCGTCGGCCGCGCCCTCCCCGACGTGAGGGACGGCCTCAAGCCGGTGCACCGCAAGATACTCTACGCGATGCACGACATGGGCCTGCACCACAACCGCGCCCACAAGAAGTGCGCCCGTGTGGTGGGAGAGGTGCTGGGCAAGTACCACCCACACGGCGACCAGGCGGCCTACTCGTCGCTGGTGAGGATGGCGCAGGACTTCTCCCTCCGCTACCCGCTGGTGGACGGCCAGGGGAACTTCGGCTCCATCGACGGCGACTCCGCGGCCGCCATGCGTTACACCGAGTGCCGCCTCTCGCGCATGGCGGCGGACATGCTCGCCGACATCGACAAGGACACCGTCGACTTCGTGGACAACTTCGACGGCTCCCTCACCGAGCCGGCGGTGCTGCCGTCGCGGCTCCCCAACCTGCTGGTCAACGGCTCCTCGGGGATCGCGGTGGGCATGGCCACCAACATACCGCCGCACAACATCAGCGAGACCGTGGACGGCCTGATGCACCTGCTGGACAACCCCGAGGCCGACGCCATCGAGCTCATGGAGCACATCCGGGGCCCGGACTTCCCCACCGGGGGGAGGCTCTTCGGCATAAACGGCATCGTCTCCGCCTACCAGACCGGGCGCGGCAAGGTGAAGATCCGCGCCGCCGCCGAGATACAGGAGGAGAACGACCGCGAGCGCATCGTCATCAGCGAGATACCATTCCAGGTGAACAAGGCGGCGCTCATCGAGAGCATCGCCGAGCTGGTCAAGGACGGCAGGGTGGAGGGCATCTCCGACCTCCGCGACGAGTCCGACCGCGACGGCCTGCGCATCGTCGTCGAGATAAAGCGCGGCGGCATGGGCGAGGTGGTGCTCAACCAGCTCTACAAGCACACCCAGCTGGAGAGCACCTTCGGCATAATCAACCTGGCGCTGGTGGACAACCAGCCGCGGCTGATGACCCTGCCGGAGATGCTGTCCCTCTACCTGGATCACCGCAAGGAGGTGGTGCTGAGGCGCACCGCCCACGAGCTGGAGCAGGCGCGCCGCCGGCATCACATACTGGAGGGCCTGATGAAGGCCATCGACCGCCTCGACGAGACCATCGCCATGATCCGCGGGTCGGCGTCGCCGGAGCAGGCGCGCGGCCTTCTCATGGAGGAGCTGGAGCTCAGCGAGGAGCAGGCCAAGGCCATACTGGACATGCGCCTGCAGAAGCTCACCGGCCTGGAGCTGGAGTCCCTGCGGGAGGAGTACCGCGAGATCCTGATACTAATCGCCGACCTGGAGGACATACTCTCCTCGGAGGAGAGGGTGAAGGGCATAGTCAAGGACGAGCTCGGCCAGGTGAGGGAGCAGCACGGCGACGTACGGCGCACCGAGATACTGCCCGACGAGCTGGACATGGACCTGGAGGACCTCATACCCCGCCAGGACGTGGTGGTCACCGTGACCCACGGCAACTACATCAAGCGCATGCCCCTGGAGACCTACCGGCAGCAGGCGCGGGGCGGCACCGGCCTCACCGGCATGGGCACCAAGGAGGAGGACCAGGTGCTGCGGCTCTTCGTCGCCTCCACCCACGACCACATAATGTTCTTCACCAACCACGGCCGGGTGCAGTGGCTCAAGGGCTACAACGTGCCCGCGGGAGGGAGGCATTCGCGGGGCAAGCCCATCGTGAACATGCTGCCCGACCTGCAGCCGGGAGAGAAGGTGGTGACCACCCTCAGCGTCAGCGAGTTCGACGACGAGCGCTTCCTCATCTTCTCCACCCGCCGCGGCCTCATCAAGAAGACGAGGCTGAGCGCCTACTCCAACGTGCGCTCCCGCGGCATCAAGGCCATCCGCCTCGACGACGGCGACGAGCTGGTGGACACCCGGCTCAGCGACGGGGGGCAGAACGTGGTCCTGGCCACTGCCCAGGGCCAGGCGGTGCTCTTCCGCGAGTCCGACGTCCGCCCCACCGGCCGCGACACCCGCGGCGTCATCGGCGTCACCCTCCGCGAGGGCGACCACGTGGCAGGGATGGCCACGGTGGCGGAGGAGGACCTGCTCCTCACCGTCACCGAGAAGGGCTACGGGAAGATAACGCCGGTGGCCGACTACCGCCGCACCCGCCGCGGCGGCAAGGGGGTGATGACCATCCGCGCCGGGGGCCGCAACGGCCACGTGGTGGCGGTGAGGATGGTGAGGCCCGAGGACGAGCTGATGATGGTCAGCAGCCAGGGCAAGGTGATACGCACCTCCGCCGAGGGGATCCGCGTGGTGGGCCGCCGCACCATGGGCGTGCGCGTTATGCGCCTAGCCGACGATGACGCGGTGAGCGCGGTGGCGCGTCTGCCGCGCCCTTCAGACGTTGATATGACTGAGGACATATATTAATAGAAAAAAAGCCCATGTTAACCAGAAGGCGGCCGTTTCGCTCTGTGGGGTACCCGGTTTGAGAGAAGACAGCGATCCCAAATGGCAGGTCATCGAGGAGTTCGAGAAGACCCTGCGCGGAATCGAGACCGACGTCATCGCCCGCAAGCGGGAGGTGGCCAACGCCGAGGCCGACCTGGAGGAGCGCAGCCAGAAGCTGGACGTCCGGGAGAAGGAGCTCGACCTGCGGTCCAAGGGGCTGGACGAGAGGGAGCAGGGGCTGCAGGAGCGCCGCGGCGAGCTGGAGGCCTACAAGGAGGACCTCGACCGCCGGGCCGAAGAGCTGGACAAGATACGCGACGCCGTGGGCGAGTTCCACGCCCGCCTGACGCGCCGCGAGTCCGACATCGCCGCCCAGGAGAGGGAGCTGCTGATGCTGCTGGAGAAGACCGAGGCCCACGAAGGGCGCCTGAACTCCATCCTGGAGAGGATGGCCCGCCTCGACGAGGCCATGGAGCAGGAGGAGGCCGCCGCCCGCCGCGCCCTGGACGCCATCACCACGGTGAGGGACATGGTCACCACCCGCGAGAGCACCCTGCTCGAGCAGGCCAACGCCATATCCTCGGCGAAGAAGCTGGTGGTGGAGGAGCACCGCCGCTTCATGGACTGGGGCTCCAGACTGAACGAGAAGGAGAAGGCCCTCGAGCGCCTGGAGATGGAGCTGAAGCGCCTGAGGAAATGATGCAGCATGGATGCAATGCGAAATGATAGCCGGTGACGGGATGGTGGGATGATGATGTCTGCGCGCAGGGAGAGGACGGCCGCGGTGGCGACGGCTCTGATGCTGGTCCTGGTCGCCTTCTCCGGCCTGGGCGTTCTTCTTTGGACGGCGGAGCCCGCGGAAGGGGGCGCCGGCCCCAGCGAGGGCCTCCGCCTCATCACCGATGAGAAGACCATCAGCGACGACCGCGTCGTCAGCCACGACATCGCCATCGTGGGCGGCACGCTCACGGTCAGGGACAGCACCCTACAGATGGCCTCCGCCGGGGG
>PUJZ01000065.1 GCA_003550345.1 Methanomassiliicoccaceae archaeon | reverse complement strand
GTGTCCAGCACAGTGACGATGACAGTGTCGCTGTCCTCGAGGCCGGAGGCGTCCCTCACGGTAAGCGTGATCGAGTACTCTCCCACGAGCGGGAACTTGTGCACCAATGCTGGAAGGGAGGAGGTAACCACTACCATCCCGTCATTGAACTCCCAGATGTGATCGGTTATTCCCACGTTGTCTGTGGATGCGCCGGCGCTGAGGAGCACGGCCTCGTTCTGTCCCACCGCACGGTCGCCGCCGGCGTCAGCCGTCGGCCTGATGTTGTCGTACAACGAGGTCAGGGGGAGGAAGTCGACATTCGCTCCGCCCGGAACCTGGTACTCGTCCGGGAAGCCGGGATTGGCGGAGAAGTCCTGCCAATGGTTCCCGCCTCCGTTGGCCGCGGTCTCGTTCCAGCGGTTCGCCCCCTCATCGTTGGCATGGACGTCGTTGAAGAGGAAGTTGTTGTTGTACAGCAGGACATCATCGCTGCTCATAAACACCTGAACCCCTATGAAGCTGGAGGTGAGGTCGTTGCCCTTTACGGTGTTGTTATGGGAATTGGATATGGCGATGCCGTACTGACCGGCCCCGGATACATGGTTGTACGCCAACATGTTTCCAGAGGAGAAGTCCTGGATGAGGATGCCGACGTTGTTATCCGTAAGAGTGTTATGCATTATCCGCGCATCCTCGCTGAAACCGATGCGGACGCCGTAGAAACCGCCGCGGAATTCATTGTCCATCGCCAGCGCCGAGTCCGAATTATCGACCCGCAGGCCCGCCTCGTTGCTGTCCGCCTCATTGAACCTAACGTCCGCATCCATGGACAAGGTCAATGATATGGCATGGTCGGTGCCGGTCATGTTGTTGTTCCAGATCACCGCGCTGTCGGATGTTGAAAGCCCGATCCCGTACTCCGCTCCGGAGATCTTGTTCCCCACTATTGACGCAGAAGGCGAGGAGATCACCCTCAGAGCGTGCTCCACAGCAGCGACCTCGTTATCCTGGAGAATCAATCCGGGCCCGCCGCTGACGTAGACGCCGACATCCTGGCCCGACACGATGTTGCCGACCAATGTCAGGTTCATGGAGCCCACGGCCTGGAGGCCGCGGTCGCCGTGGTCCTTGACGGTGTTCTTCGCGAAGATGTTGCGATTGGAATTCTCCAGCTCAATGCCCACGGGGCCGTTGTCGGACACCTCGTTGCGGATGAATGCATTATCATGGGAATCGAAGAACTGGACGCCGTTGAGGTTCTCCTTGATGGTGTTGTTCACCATCATGTTATCGTCCGAGTTGATAAGAAGGAGGCCGAGCTGGTTCTGCTCCAGCGTGTTGTTATCCACCTGGTTGCCGAACGAATTCGTAAGCCTTATGGCATCCATGGAAGCATACTGGATATGGTTTGCTCTCAACGTGTTCATCGTGGAAGAGTCCTGGATGCTGATGCCGATGCCGCCATCGCTTATGGTGTTGTTCTCCACCAGGTTGCCGGTCGATTGAAGCATCAGGGTGAGGCTCGAGGTGGCGTGCAGGATGATCGTGTTGTCCCTTATGACGCTGTCCTGCAGCGACCCCAGGAGGACCCCGTTCCAATCATTGAGGGCCACGGTGTTGTTGGCTATCCTCATCCCCGCGGCTGATTGGACGTTTATCCCGTAACGGTTGCTGTGTATGCCGTTGTCCTCGATGACCGTTCCTGTTTGGCCGTTGACGATGATCCCGCTATGGTTGGGGGAGCCGGTGATGTTCAGTCCTCTTATGGTGACGTCGTCGGAGCTCACGGTTATCACATCACCCAGCCCCTGGCCGTCGACGGTGGTCGTGTCCGTTCCGTTGCCGATTATGGCCAAGCGCTTGTCTATGAACAGGTTCTCCGCGTAGCTCCCGTCATTGACCCTTATCTTATCTCCGGGAGAGGATGCCGCTATGGCGGCCTGGATGCTGATGAAATCCCCGTTGCCTGCGGCGTCCACTATCCAGGTGTTCCCCTCGTAGGTTGATGCCTCGGCACCTTGCGGCAGCAGAGAGCTTACCGCTGCCATGCTTGACAATAAAACAAATCCCAGAACGATTGACGCCACACGCTTCCGATCCATCTCGCCGCACCTCGATTGGAAAATCATCAGACGGGCATCGATTCCGACTACGGATGGATGGAGACCGGCTAACGATTGTTAATTGATTAACGATGTTTGTATTTATTACTAATCAATCTACGCCATAAACTCCGCCCGGTTCGAGGCAGAGCATGAGGCCAGCATCGATGCTTCGGCCCATTTCGGTTAGTCCCGTTTCAGAAACGCTTATTAACAATAGGGCAATTGAGGGGGGTAGGCCGCTGTGGCTAAGAGGTATAGCGACGCCTTGGTAAGGCGTAGGTCGCGGGTTCAATTCCCGTCAGCGGCTCCACCACACTTCTCCGACCGTCGCAAGGCGACCTTGGTCCAACGAAGCTCAATCCATCCGATAGTACACGAAGCCGGACCATATCTTGGGGTAGAAGTAGGTGCTCTTCTTGGGCATCCTCTTCCCTGCCCTGGAGATCTCCCAGACCTTCTCGATGGAGGGCGGCTTGAACACGATGGCAAGGTCGTGGTCCTCGCGCTTCATGCGATCCTTGGCGGCCTCCGCCCTCGCCTCGAAGCTCACCTGGACCTTGCCCTCGTAATAACCCAGCAGCCCTTTCAGTATCCTCTCCTGGGCGATGAAGGTGTCCAACGAGAGCAGCGGGTCATCCTCTTCGGGAGAGAAAAGAGCCAAGGCCTCGCCGGAGCGCAGTATTATGCCCATGTCCGCCCCTTGGCCCAGGTGGTAGTCCATATCGTCGGTGTCCGGGCAGTCGATGACCTCGAACTCGTTCCGCAGCGATTCGACGAACTCCTCCTCACGGTAGTCCTGGCAGCGGAGGAGGCGGTGCGTCGGCCAGACCACAAGCCCCGGGTCGTTCGAAGGAACCAGGGTGGCCAGCACGTACTGCTTGCTCTCCTGGCCTGGGTTCTCCTGCCCATAGCTGCAGGCCACCTCGAAACGGTGGTGGCCGTCGGCGATCAGCACCCTCTGGCCTTCCATGGCTGAGGCTATGCCCTCCACCGTCTCCTCGTCGTCTATGACGGAGAAACGATGCCTGACTCCATCAGCGTCGACGGTCTCGAAAAGCAGCCTGGCCTGCTTGGAGATCCTCTCCTGCATCTTCTCGTCCAGCTGCTCCGATATGCCGAATATGGACTCGCAATGGGTCTCTGTGTCGCGGAGCAGGTTCAAGCGGTCCTCTTTCACCTTAGGGAAGGTCTCCTCATGAGGTATGACCTTGCCGGAAGAGTATGGCTCAGTACCAAGTATACCAACTATCCCGGAGCGCACATGCCCCTGCCCGCCGTCAGAGAACGACTGCTCGTAGAGATAGAAGCACTCCTCGTCTCGAGCCAAAGCGCCCTCCTCTATCCAGGAGTCAAGCTCCTCGCGGGCGGCATGGTAGCGGCCGTCAACCGGCCCCAAGGTGATGCGGGTCACGTTGCGGGGCCGCGACTTGAGCCTGCTGAGCTCGTCATCGGATATCACGTCGTAAGGCGGGGAGACGCGTTCTTCGATGCTCTCTCCGTCCAGGAGGACGGGCCTGTATCCGGGGAATGGGCGGAACCTTACCATGACGACTCTCCAAGGCGCCCTTAGCTATACGGAAATGAATTAAATAGATTGCCGAGAGGTCAAGCCGTGCTTTTCTCTTATGGCCATCTCCGAATCAGCTTGAGAGTATCAAATTTTTTATCGGAAGAAGTTTTACCATGGGCAAGGTTCCTAAGCATGACGGTTGTCATGGCGGAGGCTAAGCCTCCGTTTCGATTAAATATCACACCGTGTCATGGGGAGATATTGGAACAGGAGGGATTTCGATCTACGTAAAGGACATCAATTCAATCAACGGCCTGAGCGATGATGAGAAGGAGCAGCTCTCCAAGGTCGTAGAGAGATTCCCGTTCCGCACCACGGATTACTATCTTTCACTCATCGATTGGGACGACCCGCTGGACCCTCTGCGCATGATAGCTGTGCCCAGCATGCCGGAGCTGGACGAGTGGGGCAGCCTCGACCCTTCCGGGGAGAGCGACTACACCGTGTCCCCGCGGGTGGAGCACAAGTACGAGCAGACCGCCGTGCTGCTGCTGAGCGGCGCCTGCGCCAGCCTCTGCCGCTACTGCTTCCGCAAGCGGCTGTTCATGGAGGAGTACGATGAGGCCCCCTTGGACATAGATTCCGCCATAGACTACATCTCCCGCCGCCCGGAGGTCAGCAACGTGCTCATCACCGGAGGGGACCCGCTGATGCTGGGCACCCGCAAGTTGGAGAAGGTGCTGGACCGGGTGTCGGAGATAGACCATGTGAGGATAATCCGCATCGGATCGAAGATCCCCGCCGTCGACCCTTACCGCATAATCGACGACGATGAGCTGACGGAGATGCTGGAGAACCACGTCACACCCCAGCGCAGCCTCTACGTGATGACCCAGTTCAACCATCCCCGTGAGCTCACGCCGCCCGCGGCGGAGGCGTTGCACCAGCTGAAGAAGACCGGCGCAGTGCTCAACAACCAGACCCCTCTGCTGAGGAAGGTCAACTCCAACCCGCACACCCTGGCGGAGCTCATGAACGAGCTCTCCTACATGGGCGTGGCCCCGTACTACGTGTTCCAGTGCCGCCCCACGGTGGGGAACAGGCACTTCGCCGTGCCCATAGAGGAGTCCTTCCGCATCTGCGAGGAGGCCAAGAAGATGTGCTCCGGGCTCGGCAAGCGCTTCAAGTACGTTATGTCCCACCGCACCGGCAAGATAGAGGTGATTGACGTGGACGACGAGAACGTCTACATGAAGTACCACCAGGCGGCGCTGCAGGAGAACCTGGGGAGGACGATAGCGCTGAGGCGCAACCCCAACGCCCTCTGGCTCGAGGACTACCCCGACGCGGAGTAGGCTCGGCATCACAGGAGCAAGGGGAGAGTCATGCGTCCAGCCATATCGAAAGTTATACTTACGGAAAGATGCATTCGAAGGTCTGAGGTTCTTGTTCCTGACCCTCGGAGAGCCGTATTGAGATGTCGAACGGGCTGAATGCAACGAGACGCGCCGAGGTGTTCAAGCGGATAATCGGCGATTCCCGGTACGAGTCCATCCTGCGCGCCCTGAGGATGCCGGAGACCTTCCCCTCGATGCGGCGCTATTTCATCAACACCGTGTTCGACTCCACCTTCGTCGTGCTGGGCGTGATAATCGGAACGGCCCTCGTGGCCGATCCCGCGCAAAGGATAGTGATGCTGACGATAATCACCAGCTGCCTGGCGCTCACGATGTCCACCGCCGTCGCCGTCTATGAGGCGGAGAAGATGGAGCAGCGCATCCGCATCCTGGAGATCGAAAGGGCGATGCTCCGCAAGCTGGACCGCAGCAGCATCGAGCGCACCTCGCGCATCAGCGTGATGCTGATCGCCGGAGTCAATGCGTTCGCGCCGTGGCTGGCGGCGACGGTGACGCTGGTGCCGATCGTGCTCATACCCGACCTGGTGACCGGCGCTTGGACGGCGATAGGCGCCGCCATCACGCTGCTGTTCCTCACCGGCCTGATGATGGGCCGCATCGCCAACAAGGACAGGCCGGTGCTGAACGGATTCCGCATGGCCGCCATCGGCGTGGTGGTCTTCCTGCTGGCGATGCTCATCGAGCGCTCGATCTGAGCTCAGCAGATCCGCGGCACCGGATCGCCCACCGGCGGGTCGAGGACGCGGCGCCCGCCCATCTCCGTCCTGATGACCACGCGGTCGTACTTGTCGGTGGCGTAGCCTATCAGCGCCGCGCCCTCGCCCTCCGGATGGGAGCGCAGCGCCGCCAGCACGTCCTCCGCCGCCTCCGGCACGCAGGCGATGACCGCCTTGCCCTCGTTGCCGATGCTCAACGGGTCTATGCCCAGGAGGTCGCAGGCGTTGCTCACCGTCTCGCTCACGGGTATCGAGGGGCCGTCCAATTCTATGCCCACGCGGGATTTGGAGGACCATTCGTTCAGGCAGTTGGCCAGGCCGCCGCGCGTCGGGTCCTTTATGGTCACTATGCCCCCCGCTTGCATCGCCGAGGCGATCATCCTGTTCAGGGGGGCGATGTCGCTCTGCACCTCCGTCTCGAAGCCGTAGCCCTCGCGGAAGGAGAGCAGCGCCACGCCGTGGTCCCCCAAACGGCCGCTCACGATTATGGCGTCCCCCGGAGCGATGTTGTCGTCGGTGAGCCAATCCCTCTTCACCTCGCGGCTGCGCCGAGCCCTCTCCAGGTTGCTATCGAGATGAGGCGACCTCCGGCCGATGCCTGAGGTGACGATGACCATCCTGTCTATGCCCCCCGCCTCCATGACCTTGGTGTCGCCGGTGACCACCGGAACGCCGCAGACCCGGCTGGCGTCAGCAAGGCTGGCCATCACGTGGTCGACGGTCTCCATGTCCAGGCCCTCCTCCATTATCACCGCGCTGGAAAGGGCGATGGGCTCGGCGCCCATCACCGCCAGGTCGTTGACGGTGCCCGCCACGGAGAGGGAGCCGATGTCCCCCCCGGGGAATATGAGGGGCTTTACGGTATGGCCGTCGGTGGTGAACACGATGCCGTCTATCACCGCGGAGTCGTCCAAGGCCTCCAAGGGCACCTCGGACGCCCTTCCCTGCAGGTGGGACAGCACGTGCCGGGAGACGAACTCCTGCATGAGCTCCCCGCCGGCACCGTGGTTCATTATCACCTTCTTCATGCCCCCTGCAACGAGGACGTTGAAGATAACCCTTGCCTAGGAGCGGTATCCGGAGGGGCAGGCTCCATGGCGGAGCCCTCGCATCTCCAGGCCCCAGCGCTGAGCTCAGGAACAAGCCATTTATATGTACTCGCTGTACAGAACCACGATGCCAGGCGTTCTCGTCGACGACACCGTGGTGATCGAGGACCAGAAGGAGGGAAGCCAGCTCCACAACCGCGGCAGCTTCGGCTATCCCCGCAGCGGCGGCGGCCTCGACCTCGACCTGGTGGAGGCCACCTTCCTGGCGCAGTCCGGGAAGGTCTCGGTTGAGTCGGAAGGTAAGGAGATAGGGTTCCCGGAGCTGTTCCGCCATTCCGCCTCGGTGATCGAGGAGTTCGACATCAAGTTCCTGGTCTATTCCGAGCTCCGCTCCCGCGGCTTCATCGTCAAGCCCAACTCGGGGGACTACGACCTCAGGGTCTACGCGCGCGGGGACAGCCCCTCCCGCTCCCGGGAGAAGTATTGGGTGAAGGCGGTCTCCGAGCGCTCCAAGTTCGACATCGGCGAGTTCTTCTCCCTCCTCGACATCAAGGACGACGGGCGGGAGCTGGTCTACGGGGTGGTCGACGAGGAGGGGGACATCACCTATTACGCGGTGTCCTACGGCGTGCCCAAGGCCAGGTGCCACATGTCCATACCCGCCGAGGCGTGCCAGGGCCACCTTGTGCAGGACCGGGTGATAGTGTTCA
Source organism: Methanomassiliicoccaceae archaeon (assembly GCA_003550345.1). Taxonomy (GTDB): domain Archaea; phylum Thermoplasmatota; class Thermoplasmata; order Methanomassiliicoccales; family Methanomethylophilaceae; genus PWHV01. The sequence continues at coordinate 625 of PUJZ01000065.1, read as the reverse complement.
ACGAGCGCCAGGCGGACGCCCTCATGGACGCGGGCATGTTCGGCAAGAAGATGGGGGACGTCCTGCAGCTCTCCATAATAGAGAGCGCCTACCTCAGCGCCAAAGAGGCCCTCCACGTGATATCCCCTGACGGAGTGACCTTGGACCTCAAGGAGCTGCTGCGCTTCGGCGAGGAGCACCAGGACGAGTTCGCGGTGAGGAAGGACGCCTACTTCCATCTCCGCGACCAGGGGCTGATAGTGAAGACCGGATTCAAGTACGGCACCCACTTCCGCATGTACGAGGAGGACCCCGACAAATGCCACGCCCGCTATCTGGTGCATGCCACGTCAGCAGAAAAGGGCACATCCTGGCCGGAGATATCGCGCGCCGTGCGCTTGGCGCACGGCGTGAAGAAGGAGATACTGTTCTCCATGGTGGGGGCCAAAGGCGTGGAGCTCCTTGGATTCCGCCGCATAAGGCCTTAGGCCTCGAATCCAGTACCAAATTCCGCTCTGCGAGGCGTAGGGAAGACTTATGAACACCATTCCCATTAGAGGATTCCCCGGGCCCGTAGGGTAGCTAGGATTATCCTTTCGGCCTTCGGAGCCGAAGACCGGGGTTCGAATCCCCGCGGGCTCGCCAT
>PUJZ01000068.1 GCA_003550345.1 Methanomassiliicoccaceae archaeon | reverse complement strand
CTCTTCAACGACAAAGGATATGTAACCCTCTGGTGATGTGGTTGAACAATGGTTTCCAAGAGGCTGCAGAGCGTTCCGGTCTCGGGGACGGTGAAGATCTCCAACGTGGTGGCCCAGTTGAGGCAGGAGGGGGCGGAGATACTCTCCTTCTCCATGGGGGAGCCCGACTTCAGCACCCCTGACAACATCATAGATTCCTGCATCGCGTCCCTGGAGGACAAGTTCACCCAGTACACGCCGTCCCTGGGCATACCGGAGCTCCGCGAGGCCATCGCCCGCAAGACGAGGGAGGACAACCGCATCGACTGCCGTGCGTCCAACGTGCTGGTGACGCCCACCAAGCACGCCATCTTCATGGCCGCCCTCGCCTACCTGGACCCCGGTGACGAGGTGCTGCTCTCCGACCCTTCGTGGGTGACCTACGAGGCGTGCATACGCCTCGCCGGCGCCTGGCCGGTATACGTGCCCACCAGCGACGAGACGGCCTTCACCATGACGCCGGAGTCGGTGCTGGAGAGGGTGACCAGCCGCACCCGGATGATCATACTCAACTCGCCATCGAACCCCACCGGCTCGGTGATGAGCGAGGAGGACATCCGGGCGATAGCGGACATCGCCCGCGACCACGACATCATCGTGCTCTCCGATGAGATCTACGAGAAGATCATCTACGAGGGGGAGCACTTCTCCATCGCCTCCCTGGACGGGATGTTCGACCGCACGCTGACCATCAACGGCCTCTCCAAGACCTACGCCATGACCGGCTGGAGGCTGGGATGGATAGTCGCTTCGGAGGAGAACATCAACGCCATCAACCGCCTGCAGACCCATTCCGTCACCTGCTGCACCTCCTTCACCCAGCCGGCGGCGGTGGAGGCGCTGCAGGGGCCCCAGGACGAGATGAGGCGCATGGTGGCCGAGTTCCGCCACCGCCGCGACCTGGTCTGCGACCTGATCGAGGACACCAAGGGCCTCGACTGCGTGCGCCCCAAGGGCGCCTTCTACGTCTTCCCCCGCTACGAGGCGGACATGAGCTCCGAGGACTTCGCCACCCATCTCCTGAAGGAGGCGCACGTGGCGGTGACGCCGGGAGGGGCCTTCGGCCCCTGCGGGGAGAGGCACTTCCGCCTCTCCTACGCGGCCAGCGAGGAGCACATCAAGGAGGGGATGGCGAGGATCGACGACGCCATCCGCCGGCTCTGAGCCCGCCACGGTCGGAAACTTTATAACATCTCTACATTTAAGGTCGAAGCGTGCCCGGCCATGATGGCTGGCACCGATGAAGGTCCAGGAGGGTTCTCGTGAGTCGCAGGTTGTTCACCGTCGGGCCCGTGGAGGTCAGGGAGGAGCTGACGCGGGCGATGTCCCGCCCCATGATCATCCATCGGGGGAAGGAGTACAAGCAGCTCCATCAGGGGATAGTGGAGAAGCTGCGCAAGGTGCTTGACACCGACATGGAGATAGTCTTCGTGGGGGCGTCCGCCAGCGGCCTGCTGGAGGGCTGCTCCCGCTGCGGCATCCGGAAGCGCGCCCTGGGCCTTTCCAACGGCTCGTTCGGCAAGCGCTGGATCGACATAAGCGCCAGCAACGGCAAGGAGGTGGAGGCCTGCGAGGTCCCCTGGGGCTCGCCGCTGCTTCCTGACGACTTCGCCTCCGTGCTCGATGAGAGCTTCGATGCGGTGCATTTCGTCAGCAACGAGTCATCGACCGGCATACTCAACCCCACCCGCGACATCGTCGATGCCATCAGGGAGAGGAGCGATGCGCTGGTGATGGTGGACGGCGTCACCGCCGTGGGCGGCACCGACCTGCGCCTGCGCTCCTTGGACGTGGACGCGCTGGTCTTCGGCACGCAGAAGGCGCTGGACCTGCCGCCGGGGATCGCCATCGCCGCGGTGTCGCAGCGCCTGCTGGACCGCGCCGCCGGCGCCGAGGGCGCGGGATACTACTTCAACATACACGAGCTGGCGGAGAAGAATGCCGAGAACTACGCGCTCACCACCCCGCCGGTCTCGCTGATGTACGGCCTGGACGCTCAGCTGGACCGCATGCTCGAGGAGGGCATGCCCGCCCGCTACCGCCGCCACCAGGAGATGGCGGCGCTGGTGCGGGGATGGGCCCAGGGCCGGGACGGCCTTTACGCGCCGGAGGGATACCGCTCCGACACCATATCGGTGATCAACAAGGGGGGAATGCCCTTCGAGGCGTTCCACTCCGCCCTCAAGGAGAAGGGCTACGAGATTTCCAACGGTTACGGAAAGATTAAAGACAGCACCTTCCGCATCGGTCACATGGGAGACCTGACCGTGGACGACATCAAGGAGCTCATCGGCAGGATGGACGAGACATTGGAGGAATTGGCATGAAACTGCTTGTCACCGACCCCCTTTCCGAGGAAGGGATCAAGATACTGAAGGACTCAGGGATGCCGGTGGACGTGAAGCCGGGACTGAGCGAGGACGAGCTCTGCGAGATCATCGGCGAATACGACGGCGTGATAATCCGCAGCGGCACCACCATCACCTCCCGCGTCATCGACGCGGGCAGGAAGCTCAAGGTCATCGGCCGCGCCGGCGTGGGCGTCGACAACGTCGACGTGCCGGCGGCCACCGCCAGAGGCATACTGGTCATGAACACCCCGTCGGCCAACATCATATCGGCGGCGGAGCACTCGCTGGCGATGATGATGGCCCTGGCGAGGAACATCGTCTGGGCCCACCAGTCGGTGCATGAGGGCAAGTGGGAGAGGAAGCGCTTCACCGGCGTGGAGCTCTTCGGCAAGACCCTGGGCATCGTCGGCGTCGGCCGGGTGGGCGCGGAGGTTGCCAAGCGGGCCGCCTCCTTCGAGATGAAGCTGCTCGGCTACGACCCCTACCTCCCCGAGGACATCGCCGAGAAGCTGGGGGTGAAGCTCACCACCCTGGAGGAGGTGCTGTCCAACTCCGACGTTATCACCGTGCACGCGCCGCTGACGCCCAGCACCAAGAACATGATCGACCGCGACGAGTTCGCGGTCATGAAGCCCAACGCCCTCCTCGTGAACGTGGCCCGCGGCGGCATCGTCAACGAGGACGCGCTGGTGGAGGCGCTGAGCGAGGGCAGGATCGCCGGAGCGGCCTTCGACGTGTTCGAGGAGGAGCCCCTCGGCCCCTGCCGGCTGCTGGAGCTGCCCAACCTCATCACCACCCCCCACCTGGGCGCGTCCACGGTGGAGGCGCAGGAGAAGGTGTCGGTGGAGATGGCGGAGCACGTGGTGATGTTCCTCCGCGACGGCATCATATCCAACGCGGTGAACGCCCCCCGCGGCCAGGTGGAGCCGGAGCTCGAGCCCTTCGTCTCCATGGCGGAGAGCATGGGGTCATTCGCGCTGCAGAGCCTGGGGGGTCCGGCGGACCGCCTGGAGGTCAAGTGCTGCGGCGAGCTCGCGTCCAAGAACACCCGCATGCTCGCCCTGTCCGCCCTCATCGGCCTGCTGTCCAACATCGTGGGCGAGGCGACGAACATCATCAACGCCGAGTCCATCGCCAAGTCCAAGGGCATCAAGATCGTCGAGACCAAGACCGAGGAGTGCGAGCACTACACCAACATGCTCAGCGTCAAGGTCAGCGGCAACGGCCTGAGCCGTGAGGTGCGCGGAACAGTGTTCCCCGGCGGCCAGCCGCGGATCGTGGGCGTGGACCACTACAACATCGAGATACCCCTCGACGCGGACTTCTTCATGGCCGTCTACCGCGACGGCCCCGGCGTGATCGGGATGATAGGCCGCACGCTGGGGGAGAACGACGTGAACATCGCCGGCATGGCGGTGGCCCGCGAGGGCCGGGAGAAGAACGCGCTCATGCTCATGAGCGTGGACGACGCCGTCCCCGAGGACGTCATGGAGGAGATATCCTCCCTGGAGCGCTTCAAGGAGGCCCGCTTCATCCGCCTTACGCAGCCGCGCACCTATATGCGCTAGAGCTTGGACTCCACGCTCCGCACCTTGCTCTCCAGCGCGACGTCGGCGCCCTCGCGGTCGTCGATCTCGATGCGGGTGAGCACCCGCGAGGAGGAGGAGCGCACCGCCGCATGGCAGCGCATGATAAGATCCATCACCTCCTCCCTGCCGCCCTCCACGATGGTGGCCATGGGGGTGAGGCGGTGGGGCAGACCGCTCTCGCGCACCATGCGGACGCACTCCGCCACCTGCTCGCTGATGCTCTCGCCCTTGTCCATGGGCACGATGCTGAACGAAGCCAACATAATCATCAATTCAACGCGGTACTTAACATATTTTTCGACCTTCGCAGCGGCGGTAATCGAACAAAAACCTTTATATACGTGCAATTTAAGGACTATCACTTACTGTCCCGAATTACGGGGAGGCAAAAATATGGATTTCACCTTGGATGACAAACAGACACTGGAAGACCCAGTAGAGCAGGAGTTCATGGTAGGTCTGTCCGAGCGAACCACCCTTACCGCCGACGACCTGACCATGGCCATTAGGAACGGTATAGACACCCGCGGGATGCCCGCCGAGGAGGCCGAGCATCTGGCGCAGCACATTCTAAACTTCTTCGGATATTCCGACCGCATCATCGACAACATGCTCGAGCCCGAGGACCGCGACGCGTTCTACATGCTCGAGGACACCGGGATACTCACCACCGAGCGCGAGGAGACCACCCTCTACGACGGCCGCGAGTGGAGGATCCACTATTGGCTGTTCCGCCGCGAGCGCATTCTCGAGCTCATCGGCAGGGACGGCAGCGCCGGGGACGTCCACATGGAGGTGGAGTCCATCTACGACGACATCCCGGAAGAGTTCTGGTCCCGCGAGTGAGCAAGTTTCGACCATCTCTGGGAAAACCCCTTCTTAACACAACCCTCTAGCTCAGCCATGCGCCTTTTCCCCTATGAGCCGCGCCCGCAGCAGGAGGACTTCGTCTCCCTGGTGCGGGAGACCGTCGCGGGGTCGGCGCATCTGGTCCTGGAGAGCGGCACCGGCACCGGCAAGACCGTATGCTCCCTGGCGGGGGCGCTGGAGGCCGGCATCGACGAGGGGAGGCGTATCATCTACCTGACGAGGACGAAGTCCCAGCAGCGCCAGGTGATCCTTGAGGCGAGGCGCATATCGACGCTGCGTCCGCTGCTCGCCGTCGGCGTCCAGGGGCGCAACTCCACCTGCCCGCTGGCCGCCAAGGACGAGGAGCTGAGCAAAGGCAACTCCGAGGAGCTGTCGCGCTACTGCGGCGAGCAGAAGCGCAAGGCCCTCGCCGGGGAGGGGGGCTGCGAGCACTACCGTGCCTTCCTCTCGCTGGAGGGCGACGAGCTCCTCGAGCTCTGCCGTGAGAGGCTGCCGCAGGTGGAGGAGTTCGCCGGCCTCTGCGCCGAGCTCGGAGCCTGCCCTTATGAGGCCATGAAGTCTCTGCTGCCGCAGGCGGACATCGTGGTCGCGCCTTACAATTACTTCTTCGTGCCCTTCATCCGCGACCGGTTCCTGCACTGGATGAACTGCCCCATGGAGGAGGCCATCGTCATCATAGACGAGGCGCACAACCTGCCGGACTACCTGCGCGACGTCCAGACCACCTCGCTGAGCTGCCACCACCTTAAGATGATGCGCGCCGAGCTGGAGGAGTTCGGCGACCCCGAGGTGATGAACGGCGTATCCGCCATGGACGTCGCCGACATAGTGGAGGAGCTGATCGTGGAGGCGGCGGACGAGCACCTCCGGGACGAGGACGGACTCATCCCCCCCGACCTGCTCACCAGCGGCCTGATGATGGAGCTGCGCAGCAGCTCCGTCTCCTTGGAGAGGATGTACCGCAGCCTCTGCGAGCACGGCGAGCTGGTGCGCGAGGCCCGCAAGGACAACGGCCGTCTGCCGCGCTCCTACATGCTGATACTGGGCAGCTTCCTGCTCTCCTTCGCCTCCTTGGACGAGAGGCATTACGTCAAGGTGGTCACCGGCGGCGACAACCCGTCCATACAATGCTATTGCCTGGACCCGGCGCTCGCCGCCGAGCCGCTGCTGAACTGCCGCTCCAGCATCCATATGTCGGGCACGCTGGACCCGATAACCGAGTACCGCGACTCCCTCGGCCTCGGCGAGGGCGCCAGGGCCAGGTACTTCAAGAGCCCCTTCCCGCCGGAGAACCGGCTCGTCCTCCATGACCAGGAGGTGACCACCAAGTACGAGGCTCTCCAGCGGGACCGCGGCATCACCCAGCGCATCCAGGACCGCATTGCGGAGGTCTGCAACCAGGTTCGCCGCAACGCCGCGGTGTTCTTCCCCTCATATCAGATGATGGACCGTTTCATCCGCGACGGGATCCTGGAACGCATAGATGCTGAGGTCCACATCGAGAGAAGGGGGATGGCACAGGCAGAGCTGATGGATACGGTGGAGCGCTTCCGGCGCGCCGAGGGGGACGTGCTCTTCGCCGTCTACGGCGGGCGGATATCGGAGGGCCTGGACTTCCCTGACAGCGACCTGGAGATGGCGTTGCTCGTCGGTATACCGTACCCCCGCCCTTCGGCGAGGAACCAGGCGCTGCTGGCCTACTACGACATGAAGTTCGGGAAGGGCTGGGATTACGTGATGAGGGCGCCAACGCTGCGCAGGATGCGACAGGCCATGGGCCGGGTGATAAGATCGGAGAGGGACCGCGGCGTCATCGTCATCCTGGACTCGCGAGCCGCCTCCCTGCCGCAGCTGCAGTCATCGCCATCGGATGACATCCTGGGGGAGCTGCAGCGCTTCTTCGCCGCGGCAAAGGTTAATAATCGTGCTATCTGATGACCTGGCATGGATGCAGGAGAGGCGGCGTTGATCGCCGCCAGCGGACTGTGGCTGGCCTTGCCGGCGATGCTGCCCAACTCCGCCGCGGTGCTCTTCGGACGGGGGGCCCCGGTGGACCTCGGCAGGAGCTGGAGGGGGCGGCGTCTGCTGGGGGACGGGAAGACATGGTGGGGCTTCTTCGGAGGGGCCGCCTCAGGCATCGCCCTGGGTGTGCTGATGCTGCTGCTGGCCAACGCGGCCGGCTGGTCGGATAACGGGGGCTTCGGGCCCACCGGCCAAGCCCTCGGAGTCATAACCCTGCTGGCGGTGGGCTCGCTGCTCGGCGACATGCTCGGATCGTTCATCAAACGGCGCCTGGACGTCCCCCGGGGGGCCAAGCTGCCGGTCATCGACCAGTATGACTTCCTCATCGGCGCGTTCATATTGGTGGGCATCGCCTATCCCTCATGGCTCTACCAGAGCTACCTGGAGGGATGGAGCCTGCTGGCATTGCTCACATTGCTGGTGGCGACGCCGCTCCTGCACCGGGCGATGAACATAATCGGCTACCGCATGGGGAAGAAGGAAGTGCCCTGGTGATATCATGGATCTGAAGAAGGCCCTGGCCGACTGCGGCGCCCTGCGCTACGGCGAGTTCACCCTCGCCTCGGGGGAGAGGAGCGACTATTATGTGGACATCAAGAAGGCCAGCACCCGGCCGGACATCCTCTCGATCATCGCCGCCGCGATGGAAGGGCGCATGGCGGAGAGGCCGGACCGCATCGCCGGCGTGGTGCTGGGATCGATACCGCTGGCCACCGCCCTGTCGCTGCGCAGCGGCATACCGCTGCTGATGGTGCGCAAGGAGCGAAAGGCCCACGGCACCGGCTCCTCGGTGGAGGGCGACCTCCAGGAGGGGATGAGGGTGCTGGTGGTGGAGGACGTGATAACCTCCGCCGGCTCGGTGATCGAGGCGGTGGAGCAGCTGCGCGCCCAGGGCGCGGAGGTGGACACCGTCCTGGCGGTGATCGACCGCGAGGCCGGCGGGCGTGAGGCGCTGAGGGAGAGAGGGGTGAGGCTGGAGGCGCTATTGGCCGCCAGCGAGCTTTTCTGACCGACATGGAACCGGACAAGGGATGCCGGCTCTGCGGCCTGCATCAGGGAAGGAGCAGCATCGTGCTGCCCAGCGGCGACCCCGCCGCCCGCGTTTGCCTCGTGGGCGAGGCCCCGGGTGAGAAAGAGGACCTGCTGGGGACGCCGTTCGTCGGCCGCTCCGGCAAGCTCCTCGACCGCATGCTCGCCGAGGAGGGCGTCGACCGCTCCCGCCTGCTGATCACCAACACGGTCAAGTG
>PUJZ01000031.1 GCA_003550345.1 Methanomassiliicoccaceae archaeon | reverse complement strand
CCGTCCACTTCAATGGTGCAGGCCCCGCAGCTGCCCTCGCCGGAACAGCCGTCTTTGGGTGAGGTGATGTGCAGCTCGTTCCGCAGCCATGGCAGGAGTATGGCTTCGGTGGTGCCATCGTAGTGATGTTTTTTGCCGTTAATGGTGAAAGTTATCATATAGTGGGTTTGATTTTGGGGTGCGTAATTCCGAATCCATTCACTTCGCTCAGAACAGGCTCCGTGAGGAATCTTTTTGTTTACCGGAATTTGGCCATAACCATCTTCCTGGGTTAAAAGGCACCCGGGGTAAAGTTAACGGGTTTCCAAGTTAACCCCGGGTAACTTCAAACCTCAAATCTGCAGGCCAAGTGCTGCGCCTACTTCTTACTAACTACTACTTACTACTTACTTCTAACTACCCTCTCCACTGCCTCCAATGTAGGTTGTACCGCTTCCGGCACTTCTATCGCCCCCCGGAGGGCTTTCAGGTCTTTCAGTCCGCTGCCGGTAGACATCACCACATTGTTGGAACCGGCGGGGAGTTTGTCATCCCTTTCATATCTGAGCAAGCCTGCATAGGCTGCTGCTGCTGCGGGTTCTGCAAAGATGCCTGTATTTCGCGCCATCACGGAAGCTGCCTGCATGATCTCATCATCGCTAACACTGATCCATTCCCCTTCATAGTCCAGCAAAAAACGTTTTGCCATGCTAAAGTTGCGGGGCACATCCACTGATATGGAGTCGGCAAGCGTATCGCTCGCTTTGGCCTCGAAAGTATCTGAATCCATGTTTCGTACCAGGTTATCGCTTTTTTCCGCCTGCACGGCCACAATGACCGGTATTTTTTCCAGGAAGCCGAGTTTTACCAGGTCTTCAAATCCCTTATAGATGCCGGAGATGATCACACCATCGCCCACAGAGACAAAGATCCTGTCAATTATTTTGCCCTGCATCTGGTCAAAAAGCTCAAAAGCGGCGGTTTTTTTCCCTTCAATGGTAAGCGGGTTGTACCCGGTGTTCCTGTTAAACCAGCCGTATTTATCTGACAGGGCTATGCTGAGGTCAAAGGCCTGGTCGTATGTGCCTTTTACCGGCAATATTTGCGCGCCGTACATCATGATCTGGCTCACTTTGGCCTCGGGGGCTGTATGAGGCACCAGCACCACTGCTTTTTGCCCTTGTGATGCGCAAATCCCGGCGATGGATGACCCGGCATTCCCCGTGGAAGCTGCCACGATGGTGTCGATGCCATTTTCCCTGGCATAAGCTGAGACCAGTGCAGATGCCCTGTCTTTGTATGAGAAGGTGGGGTTTTGGCTGTCGTCTTTAATATATAAACTATAAGGAAGTGAGCGGTCGTCTGTTTCAGAAAACCGGTAAAGAGGTGTGTTTCCTGTGCGAAGTGTTGGAAAGCTATCAGCTGATTGGACAGGTAGCAGGTCTAAGTAGTAATTATTTTTAAGGTTTGAGAAGCCGGGTGCGCGCTTTTTGATGTCGTCATAGTGGTAATGTGTCTTCAGCACCCCTGAGGGAGGCTTGTTTATGCTGTTGTTGCTGCTGCAGGCCGGACACAAGTATAAGAACTCCCCTGGTACATCATATTGTTGGTTGCAATCAACACAAGAGAAAAAAAACGCATTTGGATTTGCCATATCAACCATTTATACTTTGGATCTTTTGCCAATTTATGAAAATTTGGGCAAACTGATTGAGTTTTTCAGAGTCTAGATTTATTGTAAGGTTTGTTTTTGTACGATTATTTTTTGAATTACTTGTTTGTTTTTTTTGTATTATTGTAGATGAAACGGGTTGGTCTATCGTCCCCATACAATCAAGTTGCTGTTGTTCTGATTGGTGTTTTTTGCCAGAAAAAGGGTTTGATAATTTTCCATTGCCTCAATAGACAAGGAGTCTGTATGTGTTTAGATCAATTTTTATCAATGTAACATATGCTTCATATTGCTATAGATAACCTAACTTTTTAATAAACAAAACATCCACAGTAACTATCAAAAATTTCTTTTAAAACCATGATAAAAACAGTGTTAAGCTTGTTCCTTTTCATATCTGTATTTGCTATGCCACATTACATGTATGCATTTAATTTTGAATGCGACAGCAAAGAAAAAAGTAGTGGTATAGCTAACCGTGATAGTTCCGTTCTTCGCTTCAAACAATCCATAGACTCGCAGCCTGCAAATGCAGCATACACCGATCATGGTTATCATGACTTGACAGTTGATTACAGCAAGGGACTAACCTTTCATGGCGTAATTGAGTTGTTGATTCTATCACCAGATATAGATGGATCAGAAGCGATCCGTGCGGCCCTTGATGGGTACCACCACATTAATGCAACCAGCTTTCCACGGGCTGACCTGCCAGACCTGAGCTTGTCTGATCTGACACCCTATGACGTCATTCTGACGTTCAACAACAACCAATGGATGTCAGTAGGCGAAGTGTCCGAAGACCTGGTGGGAGACCTGCTGGCCGATTACATTGACCAGGGGGGCTTGTTTGTCGAAAATTCTTATGTAATGGACTGGGACGCCTGGCAGATGGGCGGCTCTTATGTTTCTAATGGCTACTCTGCTTTTGAGCAGGCTACGCAGGATTTTGTCGGCGTCTTTAATATGGGCACGGTTCATGAACCTGCCCATCCCATCATGACTGATGTGGATACTTTCGGCAGCGATGGGCCTTTGCTGATCCAGGACAATGCCGTGGCCGATGGTGCAGTGCCCATTGTAAACTGGGATAATGATCAAATACTTGTGGCTGCTAAAGACCAGGTGGTTTCGTTTAACCTCCTTACTATGGCCTTGGGAGCGCTGAATTACATTGGTAACGGGACCACGCTTTATAACAACGCCGTGACCTGGCTCATGTTAAATAAGGAGGATCCTGATGGTTCGGTTAATTTACCCTGGACGGAAAGTTTTACTGGAGTGCCAACAGGCGAAATTCCCTCCAATTGGGCCCGCACGCATGACAACTGGGCCGTGAACGACTCAGACAATGCAGGCGGCGAAGCCCCCGAGATGCGGTTTAACTGGAGTCCGGCTTCTGAGGATCAGTTCAGGGTGACCTCACCCATGCTTCTGACATCCGGATACGACGCCCTGCTGCTGACCTTCGATCACTACGTGAACAACTTCAGCTCGCCAGGTATTTATACCCTCAGGGTGATCGCCATTGCCGACGGCGAAGAATACATCGTGCACGAGTGGGTTGACCCCGATAACATCGGACCCGAAGAGGTCGAGTTTATCCTTACCGAAGGCCAGCATGGCGTAGGTTCCGACGATTTCTATATTGCATGGGAACTCGACGGCGACTCCTACGACATCAACCAGTGGTACTTCGATAATGTTCACCTGGGCGAGGCACCTGACCCTTATGAGGTGACCTTCTACGTGATGGAAGACTCTGCAGATGAAGATCCCATCGAAGGCGCTTCCATCAATATCAACGGCGACATCTACCACACAGATGAGAACGGTGTGGCCTCAGCGATGCTGCCCGACGAGATCACCTATACGGCTAACATCACCGCCTCCGGCTATGTGCCCGTAGAAGTGACCTTCACCGTTGACGGGGAAGACAAGGATATCGACGTGCACATGATGGACGACATCCAGGATCCGTTCAACCTGGAGATCGTCACCGAAGACCTCGAGCCCGGCGAAGCACTGTTTATCTGGAACGACTACGGCGATGAATACGAGTTCCGCTACGACGACGGTGTGGTGGATGCCCAGCTGGGCTTCCAGGGCACCTGGAACTCCGTGATGGGTGCCGCGCATCACAACGATGCAGTGCTGTTTGAGACCACCTGGTACCTTACCAGCGAAGGCGGCCCGCACAACACCGTGAAGGTATGGGTGCTCGGCCTGGATGCCAACGGCATGCCCGACCGCAACGACGTGCTCTACACGGCCGAGAACGTGCCGAACAACGACAACGAGTGGAACCTTTATGAGTTCACCGAGCCCGTGGAAGCCCCCGATGGTTTCTTCATCGGCCTGAGCTATAACGGCTTCCTCGGCCTGGCCGTAGACGATGGCGTGGGCGAGCCCTGGGACTTTATCCCCAACACCCAGTTCGGCGTGTTTAACATCACCGACCCAACCTCAGAATTCACCTGCATCTCCGTATGGGGATTCGAGGTGAACTACCTGCTGAGAGCCTATGGCGCCAACCTGGGCGACATCGACTTTGGCAAGGGAGAACTCCCGATGGCCACCGGCCCCGCCCCGGAGCTGATCCCGATGGACAAGCCCGTGGATGCCGGCAACCCGTTTAACCCGGCCGGCCAGAAGGCCTTCCTCGGCTTCAATGTCTTCCTTAACGACGACCTGGTAGCCGAAGAGATCATGGAGACCGAGTACCTGTTTACCGGCCTGCCCGAAGGCGAACATACCGCCGGCGTGCAATCGGTATACACCACAGGATCTTCTGAGATCCAGACCATCGACTTTACCCTTGCTCCGGATTCTGATCCTGACATGTTCGCTGTAACATTTAATGTCAGCGACCCGGCCGGACAATCGGTGGCCAATGCCCAGATCACCGTTCATCCCAACCGCGGCGAAACAGCAAGTCAGCCGCTAAGAATGACCAGAAGCGCCAATCCATCAACTGCACAAACCGGAAGCAACATCCCTAACCTGCAAGCCGCAGGAATTACCACACCCGGTCAAAAACCTCCATTTAACGACCAAGCAAAAGAGGGGGAATGGATAAATTACTGGCAGAACACCGGTGACGGTGGAGTAAATGAAAATGCGATGGGACTCACCGGGCAGGCTCAATGGTTTGTTGCCATTCGCTGGATGCCTGGTGACCTAGTCGCATACGATGGCTGGGAAGTGACCAAAATCAGGGTATTCATGAATGACGAACCCAACAACGCCGCTGCCAAGATCTGGCAGGGCGATATCAATAACCCCGTGGAAATGGCAAGCCAGGCCATGATGACCGCCCAGGAAGACTGGGTGGAGGTCGAATTGTTTGACCCTTATGCCATCGACACCAGCCAGGAACTATGGATTGGCTGGGAAATCGGTGACCCGGGAGTTGGATTTTTCCCCGCTGCTTTTACTATAGGAGAAGGGTTTTCACCCTATTCTGACTTGCTGCAGTTTGGAGATAACCCCTGGGATAACGCTTCAAACATTGAATACGATTTAGCTTGGAACATCGAAGCTTTAGTCGTCCCCGGAGATGATATCCCGGATCCCGACCCCGTGGTGATATACACCGATTCCTTCGGACATGCCAGTTTCGATGCCATGCCCGGGGCGTACACTTACACCGTGGAAAAGGACAACTACCTGGATGCCACAGGAAGCTTCATTGTAAGCAATAAACCGGTGGACATCGATGTAAACCTGCACCACGACACCGGGGATGCGCTGGTTACCTTCAACGTAGACATGACCGATGTGGATGGCTTTGATCCCCAGCAGCACAATGTCTACCTTGCGGGAAGCTTTGCCGACTGGGCAGAACCAGGCACCCCGGAATCATTGGAGCTCAGCCTTGTGCGTGACAAAGCACCTCCTTACAACTTCTACGAAAACTTCGAAGGCTATGATGACTTTACCACTGACCTCTCTCCCTGGATCACCATTCAGCAAACATCAGGTCCCACATGGGGTTCAGGCAACTTTTCATTTCCCGGCGAGGGGGGCGAATGGGCCTGGATGGCTTTTAACCCCTATGAAACAATTCCTCCCATTGATGATGAGCACCCACCGATTGATGGCAGTAAGATAGGCTTGGCCATTCAGTATTTGGATCTTTACGATGACAAATGGCTGATATCGCCCGAGGTATCCATTGACAACACCAGTGAACTGAGCTTCCATGCAAAGTCATATACCGCTGCTTATGGTTTGGAAAGAATTCGCGTACTGGTATCCACCACCGGAACCGATCCCGCAGATTTCACCCCCATAAGCATCGAACCCTATATCGAGATCCCAACCGATTGGACTGAATATTCGTTCGATCTCAGCGATTATGCCGGTCAGACCATTCATTTTGCCATAAACTACGTATCGGAAGATGCCTTTATCTTCTGGATAGACGCCATATCCCTTACAGCCGACCAGGAAGATCCGGACCCGGATGAGCTCATATACACAGTAACAATCCCCGTTGCTGTTGGTGAACACGAGTACAAATACTATTCAGATGCTTTCGGCCCTGGTTTCGAAGGTGCAGAATGGGGAGAAAATCGCGAGATCAATGTCACCGGTGAAATGGAAGTGAATGATGTTTGGAGAGAAGAGCCCATCGCTGAAACATTTCCTGTGAATTACAATGTCGTGGGGACCGGCGGCAACCTGATAGCCGAGGTCGATGGCCATGCCATTGCGAGCGGCGAAGAAATTGAGGGAGGAAAAGACGTGCTTTTCACGGCCATCCCCGACGACGGGTACCACCTGCTCGAGTGGACACTCAACGGCGAGGTGGTCCCGAATCATACCGCCCTGACCTATACATACGAAGACCTCGATCAAAACATCACCGTCACCGTGGCTTTCGAAGAAGTCCCGCCCGAAACATATACCGTAGACTTTTTCGTGGTCGGAGACAACGGCAGCATCATGGCAGAAGTCGACCAGGAAGCAATTGAATCCGGCGACCTGGTCGTTGAAGGGAAAAACGTGCTCTTCACGGCCATCCCCGACGACGGGTACCAGGTGCTCGAGTGGACACTCAACGGCGAGGCGGTCCATGACCATACCGCCCTGACCTATACCTACGAAGACCTCGATCAAATCATCACCGTCACCGTGGCTTTCGAAGCCATTGGTTATGATTTGATCTTGTTAGCCGAACCAGAAGAAGGAGGTAATGTAAGCCAGGATCCGGATCAGGATAATTACCAGGTAGATGATCAAATACTTTTGACAGCTGATGCAAATCCCGGTTATCATTTTCTTTATTGGACTGATGAAGAAGATGAATTGGTCAATGATCAGGAATCGTTCACTTTTATAATGCCTGCAGGTAATGTTACTCTAACGGCAAACTTCCAGTTAAATGTGTATACCATCACAGCCATGCCCAACGACGATGACTTCGGGTCGGTAACCGGCGCGGGCGACTACGAGCACGGCGAAACTGTCACCCTCACCGCAACGCCCGAAACAGGCTACCACTTTGTCAACTGGACAGAAGACGGAACCGAGGTGTCCGATGACCAGGTGTACACCTTCACGGCAGAAGAAGACCGCGACCTGGTGGCAAACTTTGCCATCAACGTCTATACCATCACGGCCATGCCCAACAACGACTTCGGGTCGGTAACCGGCGCGGGCGACTACGAGCACGGCCAGACCGTCACACTCACCGCAACGCCCGAAACAGGCTACCACTTTGTCAACTGGACTGAAGATGGGGAAGAGGTGTCCGATGACCAGGTATACACCTTCACAGCAGAAGAAGACCGCGACCTGGTGGCTAACTTCGCCATTAACGTGTATACCATCACGGCCATGCCAAACGACGACGACTTCGGGGCAGTGACCGGTGCGGGCGACTATGAGCACGGCCAGACCGTCACACTCACCGCCACACCCGAAACAGGCTACCACTTTGTCAACTGGACACAAGACGGAACTGAAGTGTCCGATGACCCGGTATACACCTTCACAGCAGAAGAAGACCGCGACCTGGTGGCTAACTTTGCCATCAACGTCTATACCATCACGGCCATGCCAAACGACGACGACTTCGGGGCAGTAACCGGTGCGGGCGACTACGAGCACGGCCAGACCGTCACACTCACCGCAACGCCCGAAACAGGCTACCACTTTGTCAACTGGACAGAAGACGGAAACGTAGTGTCTGATGACGAGATTTATACCTTCACGGCAGAAGAAGATCGCGACCTGGTGGCTAACTTCGCCATCAACGTCTATACCATCACGGCCATGCCTAACGACGACGACTTCGGGGCAGTGACCGGCGCGGGCGACTACGAACACGGCCAGACCGTCACACTTAAAGCAATTCCAAATTCAGTATACTATTTCAAGGAATGGGCGGAAAATGGAAACCAAGTGTCCGATGACCAGGTATACACCTTCACAGCAGAAGGGGATCTTACGCTTCAAGCTGTGTTTGAGTCTGATTGTATATTTATAATGGTGCATGTAAACAACGTTGATAACCCGGGAGATTACGTTGATATCATGATAAATGGTTCTGATAACGCCGAAGATAGTTTGTGGG
>PUJZ01000005.1 GCA_003550345.1 Methanomassiliicoccaceae archaeon | reverse complement strand
ATGTCCGCGTCAACGTACGAGATCGTCAAAGACCGCGGCATCCACGTCAGGTCGGAGAAGACCAGACGCGTGAGGGAGATATTCGAGCTGTTCGGGGTCGAGGACCCCGAACGGCTGCACCTCCATCATCAGGCGCCATGAGGGCGTAGCTCAAATCCGGGGATTTCGGAGGAAAGGCTCTCATAGCTCGCTGTAAAATTACACAAAATCTGCGATTGCGATTAGAGTCTTGGGGAAAAGACTCAAGCTTCTTGGAACGAAATGTGACCAAGGCAACGATGATATGAAAAACAATTTGTGAAGGTTAATGGCGCCCCGGCCGGGATTTGAACCCGAGTCGCAAGCTCGACAGGCTCACATGATAGGCCGCTACACTACCGGGGCGGGTGATTTGTGAATACTGAACAGGTATATTAACGTTAAGGTCTGAAAACGCTATTGGCCAGGATGGTCGACGGACCCTGCATCGCCGCCATATATGAACACCCTCCTTCAACCGGATGAGAATGCCTTTACGCATCATATCCTGACCTATGCGAAGATGGATAGTCGCTATACAATCGTTATGTGGTTTCCTTTTAATATGGCTATATTCTTGACAAATCCGAGGGGAACGAAATGTCCTTCTGGGATAAGATCAAGTCCATATTCAAGAAGAAGCCTTCGCCCGAGGCGGCGGCACCGGTGGAGGAGCCTACTGGCGTGGAACCAGAGGAGGCACCGGTCCTGCCGACCGAAGCCGAGGAGCCTGCGCCTGAGCCGGAACCTGAGCCGGAACCTGAGCCGGAACCTGAGCCGGAACCTGAGCCGGAACCTGAGCCGGAACCTGAGCCGGAACCTGTGAAAGAGCCCGAACAAGAGAAGCCTCCTGCGCCATCGGACGATGAAAGCCAACTGGCAAAGGCCATCGCCTTCGCCCATTCGAAGCTTGCTGAGAAGGAGGGCATGCTGTCAACCGCAGAAGCAGAGATGTTCAAAGCAAAGATCGACTCCCACGCCGAAAAGGTCGGAAAGGACGAAGAAGCGGCCTTGATATCGGTCAGCCAGACCATAGGGGCCATAGCCAAGGCCAAAGCGCCGCCGGCGAAGCCTGAGCCGGAAACCGAGCCGGCCGAGCCCAAGAAGAAGGCTCCTGCAAAGAAGAAGTCCTCCAAGAAGAAGTCCTCAGCAAAGAAGTAGACCTAAGGACACCTTAAATCCGCTCGGCCGGTATGCTGTAGCTAGCCAGCTTCAATGAGAACGGACAGGCAGTCAGCAGGTTGGACAACCTTCAATGCAGGCAAGCACCTGCACCGACCGGACGGAAGGCAGGAGGTCTGCAGCTAGGGGCCTCATGCAGAAAAAATCCCGGCCTTAGGGCTGTGCACAAACACCTTGCCCCCTCAGAACGGACTCCGCAGGCACGAGAATGAACCGGCATTCACACGCCGATCACTGAATTTTGCGGTCTAAGAGCTGGAACGCATGTTTATAACGGCCCTTCCTGCGTCCTCGGCTCAGACGGTCCGACTACATGCTGAGACAGAATCCCGGAACGGCCGTCAAACCTCGGCAGCGGGAAAAGATTATCATCGCTTCCGACGATGGAGAGCCGAGGGGGAAAATGAAGAAGAAACCCACAGTGGCGGACTACATGGTGACGGACGTGGCCTCGGTGGAGCCCACCCTGACCGTTTACGATTGCAGCAAAGAGCTCATAAACACCCCTTACCACGGCCTCCCCGTCACTGAGAAAGGGATCCTTCTAGGGTTCATAACCGCCAAGGAGCTGCTGCGGAACACCCACCGCCCCAAGGCGAAGATACGCGAGGTGATGAGGATGGGCACGGTGAGCGCCAACCCGTCCATGTCGCTCGACGACGCCACCCGTGTGCTCTTCCGCTACAGCATCCGCAACCTCCCCATCGTCGACGACAGGATGAGGCTCATAGGCATCATCTCCAACGTGGACATAGTTCGCTCGCACATCGAGAGGACCAAGCCCAACAAGGTGCGCATGCTCAAGTCCTTCCTGGAGAAGCAGCACGGCCTCCGCGTGACGATGAGCGAGGGCGATGTGCGCATATCAGAGCTGCGCCCCACGCAGAAGGAGGTCTTCCGGGACGAGCTCATCGGCAGGCAGCACGAGATCAACCGCGGCCTCATCGAGCCTCTGATAGTGGTCAAGCGCCGCTCGCACCATCTGCTGGTGGACGGCCACCACCGCGCATTGGCGGCCAAGCAGATGGGTATGCGCGATTTCAGCGCCATAATCCTCGAGCCGGACACCTACGATGTCCCATTGGGGATGGAGAAGACCGCCGAGCAGTGGGGCATCCGCACCCTGGAGGACATCACCGTTATCGAGGGGTCCAAACATCCCTTCGTGGAGATCACCACCCGGCTCCTGGGCCAGGAGGACGAGAAGCTGGAGCCGGTCGTCCCCGTGGACGAAGAAAAGTGATTGTTAAGAGGTTTGCACGCCAGCTCAACGGTCGCGCAGCTCGCGGAGGCCCTCGAGGATGACCCTCTGCTCCACCGAGGCGATCATGCTCTTGGTCTTGATCACCGTGTCGGGGTTCAAGGAGATGCTGTCGATGCCCTCGCGCACCAGGAACTCGGTGAACTCCGGATAGACGGAGGGGCCCTGGCCGCAGATGCCCACCGGCTTGCCCTTGGAGTGGGCGACGCGTATCAGATGGGCGATGGCGCGCTGTATGCCCTCGCTGCGCTCATCGAAGTACCCCATGCGGCCGAGGATGTCGGAGTCGCGGTCGGCGCCCATTATCAGCTGCGTCAGGTCGTTGGAGCCGATGGAGAAGCCGTCGCAGTACTCGGCGAACTCCTCGGCCATGAATATGTTGACCGGAAGCTCCGCCATAAGATAGAGCTTGAAGTCGCGGCTGCGGCGCAGCCCCACCTCATCGAACATCTCCTTTATGGTGTCCAGCTCCTCGGTGTTCCGGACGAAGGGCAGCATCACCCACAGGTTGCGCATGCCCATCTTCTCCCGCACCTTCTTGATGGCGCGCAGCTCGCACATGAACGCCGCCCGGTAGTTGTCGGAGGCATAGCGGGAGCATCCTCTCCAGCCGATCATCGGGTTGGCCTCGACCGGCTCGAACTCCAGGCCTCCCTTCATGTCGCGGTACTCGTTGGTCTTGAAGTCCGAGGTCCGCAGTATGACCGGACGCGGGTAGAACGCGCGGCAGACCTTGGATATCCCGTCCGCCAGGCGGTCCTCGACCTCATCGGCGCGGCCGTCCTTGACCATCGCCATGGGGTGCTCGCCGATGTATCCGGTGAAGAGGAACTCTATCCTCATGAGTCCCACGCCGTCCACTGGCAGGGCGGCGACCTCCTCCGCCTTCTGCGGTATCGCCAGGTTCACCATGACCTTGGTGCCGGTGACCGGGGCGCTGGGCATGTAGACCGGTTTGCCGTTGGACTCCTCCTCGTCCTTGCTGGTCATGTCGCCCTCGTAGACCGTGCCGGTGGTGCCGTCGACGGTGACCATCATCTCGCTCTTGAGCACGGATGTGGCATCGCCGGTCCCCACCACGCAAGGGGTGCCCAACTCGCGGGAGACGATGGCGGCGTGACAGGTCATGCCGCCCTCGTTGGTGACGATGGCGCCGGCACGGGTCATGGCGGGCACCATGTCCGGCATCGTCATCGTGGTGACCAGTATGTCGCCGTCCTTCACCTCGTCCAGGCTCATGCCGTCGTCGAAGATCTTCACCTTGCCGGCGGCGGTGCCCGGGCTGGCGCCCAGGCCGCTGGTTAGTATGTGGGCGTTGTCCCACTTGTCGCCCTTCTCGCCGTTGTCGCCGTTGTTGCCCAGCGTGGTTATCGGCCTCGCCTGCACGATGTAGAGCTCGCCCTTCTCCAGGCACCACTCAACGTCCATGGGCTTGTCGTAGTGGATCTCGATCTGCTTCCCGTACTCCGCCATCTCGATGATGTCATTGTCGGAGAGCTTCTGGGCCTCGGCCGCTTCCGGATCCACATCGACCTTGACGGTGCTACCCTCCGGGCCTTTGGTGTACATCCATGTCTGCTTGGAGATGCGCTTCTTCAGGATCTTCTTGTGGAACTTGTCCACGGTGTAGGTGTCCGGAGTGACCTCGCCGCCGACTATGGCCTCGCCGAGCCCGTAACCGGCCTCGATGAGTATGCCGCTCCCCTCGGTCCCGGGGTCCACGGTGAACATGATTCCCGACACGTCGGAATCCACCATCCTCTGGACCACGACCGCGAGCTTCACATCGGCGTGGTCGAAGCCCTGGCGCTCGCGATAGGAGATTGCCCTCGCGGTGAACAGGGAGGACCAGCACATCCGCACCTTCTCCAGCAGGTCGTCCTCGTCGAACACGTTCAGATAGGTGTCCTGCTGGCCGGCGAAGCTGGCCTCGGGAAGGTCCTCGGCGGTGGCGCTGGAACGCACCGCCACGAAGCCCTTCTCCCCCTTGGGGAACAGCTTCCTGAAGTGCTTCAGCGTCTCCTTCTTAAGGTCCTCGGGTATCTCGTATTCGTAGAACATCTTCCTGATCTCGGCGGAAGCGTCGGTCAGGGTCTGGTCCGAATCCTTGTCGATCTTGCCCAGAACCTCGTATATCCGGTCGAGGAGGCCGGTACCCTCCATGTAGTAGTCGTAGGCGACCGTGGTGAGGACGAAAGCAGGGGGCACCGGGAAACCCGCGGAATCCAGCTCTCCCAAGTTCGCCCCCTTGCCACCGACGTAAGGGATATCGTCCACTCCCAACTCCCCAATTTCAGCGATCCGTTTCATGATTCAACCCCGTTCTCTGTCGGTCCGCGCGGCGGAGCAACGCAAGCGACGCCAAGGATGCGTCGTTTGCCCTAATATCAATAATTGGTTAAATTATTGATGACTCTGATACCACAATGCTACATGGATAAAACTGTTTTGCGTGACGTACTAGCAATCTGGTAGCTCAGCGCCCGATGCCTGCAGGTTTAAATGCTTGTTGATACAATATGCGGACCCGATTCGATTTCTGTGAAAAACGTATACAATTTACGAATTACAGCGAAAAATAACAAATACATTAACCGTTTACAGTGAGAAAATAAAAGGTTTTATTATTCCAAACTACTTGCGGAACGGAAAAGAGGGTTTACTTTGAAAATGGAACTACGTTGGCATGGAAGGGGCGGCCAAGGCGTCGTCACCGCCAATGAGATCCTCGCCGAGACCGCCATCAGGGAGGGCAAGTACGTGAAGGCCTTCCCTGAATTCGGTCCTGAGAGGATGGGGGCGCCCATCAGGGCGTTCACCAGAATCTCCGAGGATCCCATTAGGGTGCACAGCCAGGTCTACGAGCCCGATATCGTGGTCGTCATCGACCCCACCTTGATCGGAAAGATAGACGTGCTAGAGGGCCTCAAGGATGACGGCTTGGTGCTGGTCAACCACCACAGCTCCCCCGACAAGCTGAGGAAGGAGCTTGGTGATGTGCAGGTGCACACCGTGAACGCCACCAAGATCTCGACGGAGGAGCTGGGCAAGCCGATGGTCAACACCGCGATGATCGGCGCGCTCACCAAAGTGAGCCCCATGGTCAAGTACGAGGCCCTGGTGGACACCTTGACGGACAAGTTCACCGGCAAGCTCCCCGACAAGGTCATCGTCAAGAACATCAGCTGCCTGAAGAGGGCCTTTGAGGAGGTGCAGTGAGATGTCCAAGAAGTCCTCGAAGGAACTGATAAGGGGCGGGAAGATAATCGAGCCGGGGAGCGCCATGGCGTTCGAGACCGGTGACTGGAGGTCTTACCGCCCTGAGCTGGACAGGGAGAAGTGCATCGACTGCCTCACCTGCTGGATATATTGCCCGGACGACAGCATACTGACCAAGGACGGCAAGATGGAGGGTTTCCGCTACACCCACTGCAAGGGATGCGGCATATGCGCCTCCAGCTGCCCCAAGGACGCCATACGCATGGAGCCGGAGGGAGAGTGAGAAAATGAGAATAGGAATCAACGGAGACTCAGCCATCGCTCTGGCTTGGAAGCAGATAGACCCCGACGTGTGCGCCGCCTACCCGATCACCCCTCAGACGATCATCGTGGAGAGGTTCTCCGACTTCGTCGCCGACGGCGAGGTGGAGACGGAGTACGTCACCACGGAGTCGGAGCACAGCGCCATGACGGTGTGCATCGGGGCCGCCGCCGCTGGAGCCAGGTCTGTGACGGCCACCGCATCGGCGGGCATGGCATACATGTGGGAGATGCTCGGCATCGCCTCAGGCCTGAGGCTGCCCATAACCATGGCCGTGGCCAACCGCACGCTCAGCGCCCCGCTGAACATCCACTGCGACCACAGCGATGTCATGTCGGTCCGTGACACCGGATGGATCCTGTTGTTCGCCGAGAACGTCCAGGAGGCCTACGACAACGCCATCATGGCCATGAGGATCGCCGAGCACCCGGACGTCAGGCTCCCGGTGATGCACAACCTCGACGGCTTCATACTGACCCATGCCATCGAGAGGATGATGACCATAGACTCCCATGACGTCAAGGACTTCGTGGGCGAGTACAAGAGCGACCACAGCCTGCTTGACATCAAGAACCCGGTGACCTATGGCGTCATGGACCTGCAGGATTACTTCTTCGAGCACAAGTACCAGCTTGTGGAGGCCATGGAGGCCTCCAAGGCCGTGATCGAACAGGTCTTCAAGGACTTCGCCGCCATGAGCGGCCGCAGCTACGAGATGCTGGAGTGCTACCGCTGCGACGACGCCGAGTACGTGACCGTAGTCATGGGCTCCACCGCCGGCACCATGAAAGAGGCCGTGGACCAGCTCCGTGAGGAGGGCCACAAGGTCGGCGCCATCAAGCTGCGCGTTTACCGGCCCTTCCCCTGGGATAAGATATCGGCGGCGCTCGAAGGCAAGAAGACGGTGGCGGTCATGGACCGCCACATAAGCCTGGGCTCGACCGGCCCCATGTTCGCTGAGGTCTGCTCGACCGTCATCGACCAGGACAATCCCCCTGACGTGGTCAACTTCGTCTACGGCCTGGGCGGGAGGGACGTGCCGGTCAGCGACCTGAAGGA
The DNA here is from genome assembly GCA_003550345.1 of Methanomassiliicoccaceae archaeon. Taxonomy (GTDB): domain Archaea; phylum Thermoplasmatota; class Thermoplasmata; order Methanomassiliicoccales; family Methanomethylophilaceae; genus PWHV01. The sequence goes on along the minus strand of PUJZ01000005.1, from coordinate 1,212 downwards.
GGTTTACATGAGCATGATCGAGGAGAGGTGCAAGAAGCTCAACTTCCTGGGGGTGAGGATATGAAGCTGTCCCTCAAGGAGCTGTCCAAGAGCGAGCAGAGGCTGACCCCCGGTCACCGCCTCTGCGCCGGCTGCACCGAGGCCATCGTGGCCCGCCAGGTCCTGATGGCGACCGACAAGCCGGTGGCGATAGCCCAGGCGACGGGGTGTTTCGAGGTCTCCACGACCATATTCCCCTACACCGCCTGGAACGTGCCTTGGATACACACGGCCTTCGGCAACGCCGCCGCCACCTGCGCCGGCGTCGAGTCCGCCTACCAGGCACTCAGGCGCAAGGGCAAGGTGAAGGACGACATCCGTTTCCTGGCATTCGCCGGGGACGGCGGGACCTACGACATCGGATTCCAGGCCCTGAGCGGCGCGATCGAGAGGGGGCACAACTTCCTCTATGTGTGCCTGAACAACGAGGCGTACATGAACACCGGCATCCAGAGGTCGGGGGCGACGGCGCACGGGGCCGCCACCACGACATGTCCGGCCGGCAGCTGCATCCCCGGCAAGGAGCACTACCCCAAGGACCTGACGATGATAATCGCCGCCCATGAGCCCCCCTATGCGGCCCAGGCGGCGCCCCACAACTGGAAGGACCTCATAACCAAGGCCAACAAGGGCTTCGAGGCCGGCGGTCCGGCGTTCCTCAACGTCGTGACCCCCTGCCCGCGCGGATGGAGGCACGAGTCGGACGGGGGCATCGAGATGTCGCGACTGGCAGTGGACACATGCGTCTGGCCGCTCTACGAGTACGAGAACGGGAAGTTCTCCCTCACCAGCGACAGCCTGCGCATCGCCGAGGGCAAGAAGGAGAAGCTCCCGGTCACCGACTGGATAAAAAGCCAGGGCAGGTTCAGGCACTTGACCAAGGACAAGTGGATGGACACCGTGGAAGGGATCCAGGAGGAGGTCGACCGCAAGTGGGAGCGTCTGCAGAAGCTGTGCAAGCTCTGAGAAACACCTTAAACCATTTCCCTCTCTTTTACTTCGAATCCCCGCATCCTCAATGCAGGATGCATCGTCCGAGTTGATGAAGGGGAGGCTGACGGCGCCCCAAGGTTCCCGTGCGCTCGCGCAACACAGTACAGCAAGGGACGCGGGCGGACTTTACTTCCGGGTTCGGAATGGGACCGGGTGTGACCCCGCCGCTATGGCCGTCAT
>PUJZ01000011.1 GCA_003550345.1 Methanomassiliicoccaceae archaeon | reverse complement strand
GAAGACGATCTCGTAGCCGAGGGATTCGCATAGCTCCTCCGTCTCGCGCATGTCCTCCTTGGTGCTTATGACGCAGACCCTTCTCATCCGATGCCTCTCATCATTATGCGGTTTTCCACCGGAAACGGTGGGGTGGGTGTCCTGTTCCACAATAGTAACGGGGGATGATTATCAAAGTTTCCCCGCGACGGAGAGTCAACGATGTTTATGCGAATATTGGACGGCCGTCTGTTCTGATGTCAAAATCAATTAATACGGCGACCCGTCTTTCTCCACAGGAAACACAGGGGCGAGGGTGCGTTTCGCCTGAATGCCGAGCAGGAGGAGAAGGATTGGAGAGCATTTTCAAACGTTACCTAGACAACAGGAAGATATTCACCCGCAACCGCCAGATACTGCAGTCCTCGTACATACCCAACGAGCTCCCCCACCGCAACGAGGAGATAGAGCAGATGGCGTCGGTGCTCGCCACCGCCCTGCACGGCGACCGGCCGTCCAACATGATGATCTTCGGCAAGACCGGCACCGGAAAGACCGCATCGGTGAAGTTCCTGGGCAAGGAGCTGCAGCGGGTGGACCAGACGCTGAAGAACGTGCACTTCATCTACATGAACTGCGAGGTGGTCGACACCCAGTACGGCGTGCTGCAGAACATCGGCAACCAGATAATCATTGATTTCGAGCACCGCATACCCTTCACCGGATGGAGCACCGAGAGGGTGTACAACATCCTCATGGAGAAGATCGACGAGATGGACAAGGTGTTCATCATCGTCCTCGACGAGATAGACAAGCTGTTCTACAAGAGCGGAGACGACGTCCTCTACCACCTGTCGAAGATGAACGACGACCTCGAGCGCTCCAAGCTCTCGCTGGTGGGTATATCTAACGACCTGAAGTTCACCGAGTTCATGGATCCCCGCGTGCGCTCCCGCCTCGGGGAGGAGAAGATGGTCTTCCCCCCGTACAACGCGGAGCAGCTGCGGGACATCCTCATGCAGCGCGCCGCGCTCGCCTTCGAGAGGGACACCCTCGAGGAGGGCGTGGTGCCGCTCTGCGCAGCGCTGTCGGCGCAGGAGATGGGGGACGCAAGGCGAGCCCTGGACATGCTGCGCATCTCCGCCGAGATAGCGGAGCGCAACGGCGACGACGTGGTCACCGAGGCGCATGTGATGAAGGCGAAGAACAAGATAGAGCTGGACGCGATATCGGAAACGGTGCGCACCCTGCCGACGCAGTCCAAGCTGGTGCTGCTCAGCATCATCGTCAACGACGACAAGAACAACCACCACATGACCACCGGCGACGTCTACCACGAGTACAAGGACCTGGCGGACATAGTCGGCCTCAGCATACTCACCCAGCGGAGGATAACCGACCTCATCTCGGAGATGGACATGCTGGGCATCATCCATGCGAGGGTGAAGTCCTTCGGCCGCGGCGGCCGCACCAAGGAGATCGAGCTCTCGGTGCCCAAGGCGGAGACCCGGGGCATCCTGGAGGGCGACGAGGACCTCAGCCCCCTGAAGAGCTACCGGCCGGCGACGCAGACCACGCTGATGTGAGTCAACGGCCTCGAAGGCGGCGGATGCCGTACTCGGCGCCGAAAGGCAGAGCTACGACGGCCACCAGCACCCCTATGGTGTACATCACGCTGTTGAACGGCACCTGCTCGAAGTTCACTCCGCGGACGAAGAGGCTTATCGAACCTATCCACGGTATCTCCGTCACCGGCTTGGAGACCACCCACTGCATCTGCACCAGCGTGCCGTCGGAGGGCCCGCCCTGCACCTGGTCCACGAAGCCAACGCCGTCCTGATGGTTGTTGTCGCCGTGGGTTATGAAGCCGGAGGAGCGCTCCAGCCTGTCGAGGTCCAATTCGAGGTCAATCGAGGCGTGGCCGTACTCCTTGAGCTTGAGAACACCCGACATCGAGTCATGGTCACCATTCGCAACCGACCACTTCGCCGGCGGGTGGTTAGCGAGCGCGTCGGCGCGCCACTGCGACTCGCCCACCGGCTCGAGGAAGAGGACCGCGCGATGGATGATGGGCTTCCTCTCGTCGCTGCCCAAGGGCCGGTATATGATAACGTCCCCGTGATCGCCGAAGGTCTTGTGACCGATGCTGCTGCCCTCCACGTAACAGATGATGTCGTCCCCGTCCGACTTCTGCACCAGCACCAGGTCGCCGGTGTCTATCACCCCGAGATTTGAGCGCTCGTCGTCGTGCTGCATGCTGTTCGACTCCACCACCGAGAGCGGGGGCCACATGCCCGCGTAGAGGGTGAGGGAGCCCATGAGGCCGACGAAGATGACGACCGCTATGCCCAGCATGGCCGCGAAGCCGAGGTAGCTGTCCCAGAAGCCCTTGTCCGCCACGCCCCCACCAAGCGCTTACAGGGATAAAGAATGACCGCCGCGATGAAAAAAACATATACGCAGGCGCTGATGCTCGCGGCATGGAAAGGCCGGACAATGACACCTACTTCATGCGGATGGCCGAGCTGGTCTCCACCCGCTCCACCTGCACCAGGCGGGCGGTGGGGGCGGTCATCGTCAAGGACAAGAGGGTGCTCACCACCGGCTACAACGGCGCCCCCCGCGGCCTCTCCCACTGCCGCGAGGAGGGCTGCGTGCGCGACGAGCTGAACATCCCCTCGGGGACGAGGCACGAGCTCTGCCGCGGGGTGCACGCGGAGCAGAACGCCGTCATTCAGGCGGCGTACTTCGGCGTGAGCATCAAAGGCTCGACCCTTTACTCGACCACGTTCCCCTGCAGCATGTGCGCCAAGATAATCATCAACGCCGGCATCTCCGAGATAGTTTTCCGCGTCGATTACGAGGACGCCCTGTCGCGGCGCCTCTTCGAGGAGGCGGAGGTGCTGCTGCGCTCGTGGTCCGAGGACCTTTAACGATATATAGAATGATTCTCTGGACGGAGGAGGATCCAACGCTCCGCGGAAGCTCTGGGAATCAATTATGCTTAAGTATCAAAATGGCTATCAACCGGCAAAACAAGTCGGGGAGAGTAATTTGAGCCGTACTGACACACTTCTCAAGGTCAAGGAGGCCGAGGCGCAAGCCAAATCCATCATCGAGAAGGCGGAGGAGGAGAAGAGATTGATGATCTCCAACGCCCGCCGGAATTCCGTGAAGAGGATAGAGGACGCCGAGGCCCAGCTCCGGGCCGACTTCGAGCAGAAGGTATCCCAGGAGAAGGAGCGTCTCGCCGACGAGCGCGAGGCGCTGCTCAAGGAGGGCCTCGACAAGGCCAAGGAGCTGGAGGCGGGTGCGGACAAGCGCCTGGCCAAGGCCAAGGACCACCTTATCAAAGAGTTCGAGAGGACCATAGATGCTGCTTCCTGAGTCAATGAGCAGGGTTCTCATCGTGGGCAACAGGGCCCGCATCGAGAGCACCATCGACGCTCTTTATGAGCTGGGCAAGGCCCACCTCATCGACTACATTGATGACGGCGACCCGGGATTCTCCATCGGAAAGTCCCTCCCCAACGCCCCGCTGGCGTCCGACCGCCTGGTCAGGCTGAGGGCCATGGGCAAGGAGCTTGCCGTGGAGGAGGCCCGCCTGCCCGAGCCGGTGTCCGCCGAGGAGGTAAGGAGGGCGATAGACGCCAACGAGGTGGAGCAGCTGGAGAAGAGGGTATGGAGCATCGTCGATGCCCGCAACGATGCGGCGCAGAGGATCTCCGAGCTCGAGTCCCTCAAATCCTCGCTGCAGCCTTTGACGGGATTGCCCCTCTCTTTGGAGGAGTACCGCGGCTACGAATCGCTGACGGTGCTCGCGGGCACGGTGCGCAGCGACCCCTCGGAGCACCTCGAGGGCCTGGACCACGAGCTCTTCCACTCCGACGAGACCAACGCCGTGGCGGTATTCGTGCCCCGCGGGGCCAAGGACGAGGCGCTGCAAGCGCTCTCCAAGGCGGGATTCCAGGAGATCCAGGTGCCGTCCGGCGAGGGTACGCCGGCCGAGATGATCGAGGACATCGACTCGCAGCTTTCCGAGCTCTACGCCAAGAGGGACGAGGCCGACGAGGCACTCCAGGAGCTGAAGGAGGAGAAGCTCTCCTTCCTGCTGGCCTCGGAGGAGGAGCTCAGCATCGAGAACGACATGGCCAGCACGCCGCTGCGCGTGGCCACCAGCGACCACTCCTTCGCCATGGACCTGTGGGTGCCCACGGCGGAGGTGGAGGAGTTCCGCGAGCAGATGCTCGAGAAGAGCGACGAGCTCCTGCACATCGACGTCCTGGAGACGCGGGGCCGCGACCTCCACGAGGGCGAGGAGCACGGCGAGAGGTTCGCCATGCCCCCCAGCAAGAGCAGCAACGGGCCGGTGGGCAAGAGCTACGAGTTCTTCGTCAACCTGGTGTCCACCCCCCGCTACCAGGAGAGCGACCCCTCGATAATGATAGCGTTCACATGGCCGCTGTTCTTCGGCCTCATGGTGGGGGACATCGGCTACGCACTGATATTCATAGTATTGGGCTGGGTGCTCATGAACAAGGCCAAGGCCCCCGCCCTGAAAGCACTTTCCACCCAGGCCTTCTTCGGAGGCATATGGGCCTTCATCTTCGGCATGTTCCTGTTCGGCGAATTGCTGGGCATGCACTTCGCCACCGATTACACCAGCGACATCACCACCACCTGGGAGGGGATAATCGCCTACTTCGTGGCGGGCTTCACCATGCCTGACACGATCATGTCGCTGACCATCAACATGGGCAAGTTCTCCGACGTCACCACCTTCCTCAAGCTGGCGGTGTACCTCGGCATCGGCCACCTGTTCTTCGCGTTCCTGATCGGATTCCTGAACGTGAAGAGGCAGCACGGGGCCGCCATGGCCGTCTACGAGAAGGCGAGCTTCCTCATGGTCCTGACCGGCCTGGTGCTGGTGGCCTACCCGCTGACGGAGTACCTGCTCGCCGACGCCGCCCTGGAGGGCGTGCTGACGGCGATGGTGGCCGTCGGTGCGCTGCTGGTGGTCGTAGGCGGAGCGCTGGCCTTCAGGGTGGAGGGCATAGCCGCCATACTGGAGATACCGGCGGTCTTCGGCAACATAATGTCGTACACCCGTTTGACCGCGGTGGCGCTGTCCAAGGCGGGCATAGCGCTGGCGTTCAACCACATGGCCATATTCCTGCTCTACCTGGGCGTGGGAGGCATAGTGGGATTGGGCGTCGGCTTCATCGTATTCATGATAGGCCACATACTGGTCTTCATGCTGTGCATCCTCTCGGCGGGCCTGCAGGGCATACGTCTGCACTACGTCGAGATGATGTCGAAATTCTTCGTCGGGGGAGGTACTCCGTACCGCCCCATGGCGGTAAACCGCTTCAACACGAAAGCAATGGAAAAAGAGGTGAACTGAAATGGATGCTGGATTGATAGCGATAGGCGCAGGTTTGGCAGTAGGGCTCGCTGGCCTCGGCACCGGTATGTCCCAGAGGGACATCGGTGCCGCCGCCGTGGGAGCCATGATCGAGGACGAGAGCCTGTTCGGTAAGGGCCTGATTCTTACCGTCATACCGGAGACCATCGTCATCTTCGGCCTTGTCTTGGGCATACTGCTGTTTACCACGATCTGAAATGGCCATTTGAAGGACAAGAGGCTGTTCTATGGCATTGGAGAACGTGGTGAAGGACATCATGGAGGCCGCCGAGGCCCAGGCCGCCGCCCTCCGCAGCGAGGGCGAGGCGGAGGCAGCGAAGCTGCTGGCCGAGGCGGACGAATCGGTGTCCGAACTGAAGGAGAAAGAGGGGAAAAGGCTCGAAGAGACCATCGGGCGCCTCCACAGGCAGGAGCTCTCCAGCGCAGAGCTGGAGAGCAAGAAGATCGTCCTCTCCAAGAAGAAGGAGATCCTCGACCGGAGCTACGAGGAGACCCTGGCGGCGCTTCTGGCCTCCGACGCGAAGGCCAAGAAGAAGTACTACGGGATGATGGTGGACGCTGCCAAGCAGGTCCTCGAGAACCCCAAGGCCTACTGCCCGCCGGGAGAGGCCAAGAACCTCAAGGGCCTGGACGTCTCCGAGGCGGTGGAGGACCCCGCCATAGAGGGAGGCCTCGTACTGGAGAGCGCCGACGGCAGCGTGCAGCTGGACATGCAGTTCGGCTCCATACTGCGCAGCGTCTGGGAGAACGAGATGAAGGCCCTTTCCGACATCCTCTTCGGGTGAAGTCAGATGTTCAGACGCAAAACGAAGGCCAACTACCCGTACGCGGTGGCCAGGGTCAGGGGCAAGAAGCGCACCCTCATCAAGCGCGAGGACTACTCCAAGCTGATGATGATGGAGCTGCCGGAGATCAGCCGCTTCCTGGGGGAGACCAACTACCAGAAGGAGATGGTGGACCTCGGGGGGCGCTTCGACGGCGTGGACCTCATAGAGCACGCCACCTACCGCAGCATGGCGCGGAACTTCCGCAGCGTCCTCGATTTCAGCGAGGGCGAGCTCAAGGAGATGATCTCCGCCTACCTGTCGCGCTGGGACTACTGGAACGTGAAGGTCATCCTGCGGGGCAAGAGCTTCGGGGCCGACAGGGACTCCGTGGCCGAGGACCTGGTGCCGGCGGGCAACATGGACGAAGCCTATCTGGAAAAGCTGAACTCCATGGGCTGCTGCGAGGACATAATCGAGGAGCTGGAGAGGAGGCTGCACACCAAGTTCCCCGAGGAGGCGGTGCAGGCCTACAAGCAGCTGGGCAAGCTGAGTGGCATCGAGGACCACCTTGACCGCATCCACTACCAGCGCCTGCTCGATTCGATCAAGCCGAGCACCAGGCCCAAGCGTCTGTTCCTGAACTACATCAAGAGAGAGATAGACACATCGAACCTGGAGACCATAATCATGCTGAAGGCGGACAACGTCTGCGCCGAGGACATAATGAGGTATGTGCTCGACGGCGGCCTCCAGATAGACAAGAACCGGGCCACGCAGCTAGCCAATGCCGAGAGCGTCAAGGCCATGGCCGACGAGATGGCGGGCCTCGACTTCTACGAGGACATCAAGCCGGCGCTCGAGGAGGAGGAGATATCCCCGAGGAAGGTGGTGGATGCGCTGCACCGCTACCGCATAAGGGAGACGGAGAAGTTCTCCCATCTCTACCCTCTGTCGGTCATCCCGGTTATCGACTACATGGTCCACAAGAAGCTGGAGGTGGACAACCTCCGCATCATCGCCCGCGGAAGGGTGAGCGGGCTGGACCCTGAGACCGTCAAAGGACTGCTGGTGATCTGATGGATATCGCGGTTCTAGGCAATGAGGATTTCGTGCTGGGCTTCCGCCTCGCCGGGATCAAGAGGGCGTACATCGCCCATGGAGAGGAATACGACCGCCGGTTGATGGAGCTGCTCGAGGACGAGAGCGTCGGGATACTGGCCGTGGACTCTGCCGACCTTGCGGGCCTCAACGCGCTGCAACGCAAGAAGGTGTCGGACAGCATACAGCCCGTGGTCATACCCATCGGCAGGGACGAGAGCGACCTTCGCGATAAGGTCAAGAGAGCGATTGGCGTTGATTTGTACAAGACAGAGGATGATTAGATGAGCAATGTAGGCAGAATCTACAGGGTCGCCGGACCGGTGGTGACCGCCGAGGGCATCTCCCCCAGGATGTACGATGTCGTATTGGTGGGCGAGGAGAAGCTGATGGGAGAGGTCATCAAGATCATGGGTGACTACAGCATCATCCAGGTCTACGAGGACACCTCCGGCGTGAAGCCGGGGGAGCCGGTGGAGAACACCGGACAGCCCCTGGTGGCCGAGCTGGGCCCGGGCCTGCTGTCTTCCGTCTATGACGGCATACAGAGGCCATTGCCCGTGCTCCGGGAGCAGATGGGCGACTTCATTTACCGTGGAGTCAACGCCCCCGGGCTGGACAGGGCGGCCAAGTGGGAGTTCACTCCCACGGTGAAGAAGGGCGACAGCGTGTCGCCCGGACAGGTGATAGGCACCGTGCCCGAGGGGACGATGCTGCACCACGTGATGGTGCCGCACGGCGTCGAGGGCAAGGTCGAAGAGATCAAGAAGGGGAGCTTCACCGTCGAGGAGACGGTGGCGAAGATCGGCGGCACCGAGGTCAGCATGATGCAGTACTGGCCCGTCCGTAAGCCGAGGCCGATCAAGGACAAGTACCTCCCCGACATACCGCTGATAACCGGGCAGAGGATCCTCGATTCGATGTACCCGGTGGCCAAGGGCGGCACCGCCGCCATCCCCGGAGGCTTCGGCACCGGCAAGACGGTGACGCAGCAGCAGCTGGCGAAGTGGTCGGACGCGGAGATCGTGGTCTACATCGGCTGCGGCGAGCGCGGCAACGAGATGACCGAGGTCCTCTCCGAGTTCCCCGAGCTGGAGGACCCCAAGACCGGCCACCCGCTCATGAACCGCACCGTGCTCATCGCGAACACGTCGAACATGCCGGTGGCCGCCCGTGAGGCCTCGGTCTACACGGGAATGACGATAGCCGAGTACTACCGCGACATGGGCTACAACATCTCGCTCATGGCGGACTCGACCAGCCGCTGGGCGGAGGCGATGCGTGAGATATCGTCGCGCCTGGAGGAGATGCCGGGCGAGGAGGGCTATCCCGCTTACCT
>PUJZ01000102.1 GCA_003550345.1 Methanomassiliicoccaceae archaeon | reverse complement strand
CAGCGCGAACCTCACCGCCCAGCACCTGATGCCCCTGAACATCACCCTGAACGGCGTCATAGATTCATACCCCTGGAGCGGCCAGCTGTGGTTCAGCCTGCACAAGGACGAGGCGTTGCCGCCCTATCAGACAGGGAAGGACTACAGCGACCCTGATGACCCGGCCAACCAAGACGCGCTGGCGGAGATCGCCGAGGCCATGGATGGGCTGAGGCAGCATGTATCCTTGGACATAGTCCTACAGGATTGACATCCGTCCGAAGCATCTGGGGCGTTTTAGCGCAACCCTGCCCGGCGGTCCCACCTCATCGCCACCCTCATCATGAAATCGTCAAGGCCCAGGGATACGGCGAGCTCGTCGACGTCCTTGCGCTTGAGATAGAAGTGGCCGACGATCCCGACCACCGTGCCACCGAGCAGGTCCATGATCAGGTCGTTGACCGTGTCCTGCAGGGAGTACTGCATGCCGGTGTCGGTCAGGTAGTCGAGCACCCATTCGGCCATCTCCCAGACCACGCCGAAGAAGGCGGTGAACATCACCACCATGAACGGTATCAGGCGCTTGGGTATCTCCACCGCGCTGACGTAGTGGTTTATTATCAGTATGGTCAGGAAGCTGAGTATGGCCACCGCGCTGGCGGAGGTGAAGTGGGTGACGTTGTCCCACCAGAAGTACTGGTCGTACCAGAGCGCATAATCGCCCCAGGTGTGCAGCGTGACCGCCATGTATATGAGGACCATCAGAGGCCAGGGGACGTTCATCCTCCCCGAGAAGCGCAGGTAGACGGGTATGGAGAAGGCCAGCATGGACAGGAAGCCGGTTATCGCTGGCCGGGCGTAATAGCTGTCGTAGGTCTGCCAGAGGTAGGCGGACTCGACCGTCATGAAGAGCAGGAAGGCGTACATCGGCAGCAGCAAGGCCTTCTCCCATCCCCTCATAGCATCACCTTCCCGCGGCCAAGCGTCTCCCATGAATCGTTCCCGTCCGAGATTGGCATCCCTCCTCGTTGCAAACCCATCGCTGATTATCGCTTGACATATATGAAACTAGGGTGCTTGGCCACCATGGTCGGGAAACGGCCCGCCCCTCCATCCGCCGGCCCTATCAGCAGGCCCCCCTCCTCTGATAGGGGGGCTGGGGCAGGCTGTGTACGTCCCTCCTCCGCATGTAGCCCAGAAGGAATAGGGAGGCCAGCAGGCCTCCGAACATCGAGAGCGCCAGCTTCCACATCAGCTCGTCGTTGCTGGCTATCAGCAATGTCCCGAATATCTGGTCGGAGAGGAACTGGCCCACGGCGAAGAATGTGGCCAGCGCCGATGTGAAGACCATCATGAACACCACGGTGAAGGTCCGGTCCAGCACCAGGCCGTGATACCTCTGCAGGTGTATCATCAGCACGAAACCGACGGTGTATATGGCCAGCAGCTCGGCCACGCGCAGGGCGGCGCTCTCGGCCATGATGGGGAAGACCATCGCCACCACGAATAGTATGTGGGGCAGGCTGAGGACGGTTATGAGCTCGAAGGCGGGCATCACCCTGACGTCCCGGTACCTGACCGGTACATAGAGCACCATGTACAGCCCCCAGCATATCATGGCGAAAAAGAATATCCTGTCGTTGGCCAGTGCCAGCATGGCGCTGAACACCAGAAAGACCACCAAGGCCCAGCTCAGGGCCCACACTCTGCCTTCGAGAATCCCCCTCATTCCGTCATCCTCACTGGTTCGGTATTATCAGCATCGATGCCTTGGAGTCGTGGACTATCTGCCCCATGGGGCTGCCCCTCAGCACGCCCCGCAGCGGCTCGCGGAGGCATCCCGGCAGCACCAGCAGGCTGAAGTTGTCCGACCTCATGGCCTCCAGTATCCCCTTGGGGATGTTGGATAGCGCGTACCCCTCCGTGCCCAGCTCATCATGCAGGGCCTCGGGGGCCTTGATGCTTCCGTGCCCGTACTCCATTCTCTGGCCGGAAACGGGGTTCAATAGTAAAATGTTGTCCATGGACCCTTTCGATATCAGGTCGTTGACCTTCTCCAGGAATCCTTTGTCATGCTCCTTGGGGGGAAGGACGACCAGCGTCCTCTTGAAAGTCAGCGTGCAGGCCTCGCTGATGCCACCGCCCGGACCTTTGAGGAACCTCTTGAGGAAGACCTTGGTCTCCGCCCTCCTCATCACATCCAGCGAGTTGCTGCCCACCAGCAGCCTGGTGGCCTTGCCTTTGCCGCTGGAGGGGAGGATGATGGTGTCGGCGGAGGACTGGGCGGCGGCCTTGAGTATCTCGTCGGCGGGGCTCCTCCCCTGCACCATCCTGAGCTCGGCCTGGTATCCGTCCGCCATAAGCTTCGACACCGTGGACTGGAGGCTGCGCCGCATGAAATCGTTCAGCGGGGCGCCGGGTATCTCCACATAGAGGAGGGTGATCTTCTTCAGGCCGAAACGGGCGAACTCGTTCATGCTGTCCAGAAGCATCCTCGACTGGCGGGACAGGTCGGTGGGCACGATGACTTCCTGCATATTATCTCGATACATGTTCCAGTTGGCATGATTTAAATATTCCGCTGTTATAGCGGAAAGGGATGCGCCGATTGGGCTTGGAAACCTCGTGGTCGACGGTACCGGCGATGATCGCATTGGTGGTCTTCGTGCTCCTCAGCGTGGTGCTCGTCAACGACCCCCGGGTGGCGGAGTACGATGAGAGGATCTTCCTGGAGATCAACCAGCACTTCATCCCTGGATTCGCATCGCTGGTGATGTTCGGTGTCAGCGAGTTCGGCTCGGTCATCGGCTCGGTGGCAATCGGCGCCGCCCTGTGGCTGGTGGGCCGCAAGGACCTCGCCATAGCCCTTCTGCTGGCCTTCGTTTGCTACGCCCTCATCGGCCAAGGCATGAAGATGGCGGTCATGAGGCCCCGCCCCATGGAGATCTTCATGGACATCGAATATCTGGTCCCGCTGCCTGGAGGCTTCCTCTACGGGCAGTCCTTCCCCTCCGGCCACACCGCGGGCATGTTCTCCCTGCTGGGGGTGCTGTTGATGAAGGCGAGGAGGTGGGCGCCCCCCATGGCGGCTCTGGCGATCGTGGTCGGCTTCCTGCGCGTTCTCCTAGGCTCGCATTACCCCTTCGACGTGGTGGCCGGTGCGGGGCTGGGGCTCTTCGGGGGCATACTCTTCGGCTCCCTGCGCTACGGGGAGCTCATAGCCCGCATAGACGCGTTCATCGAGAGACGGACGGGCAGGAAGGGCCGCTACCATGTGAACAGCAGGGAGTAGGGTCGAAGCGCCGCGCCCGGACCGCGGTTTCCACGGTATCAATTTTGATAATAAGTTATTTAACGATTGATATGCATGAATGGCCGAGTGGTGCATGATGCAGGCCCTGGAGACCTCGCGCTTGATGAGCGACCTTTATTCCGCCAAGATAATCCTCTCCACCATGGGGAAGATGATGAGCGCCCAGGAGCTGAGCGACATGCTGGAGATACCCATCGCCGCATGCTACCGCAAGATCAAGCAGCTGGAGGCGGCCGGGCTGCTGGGCTGCGTGGAGCGGCGTCTGACGCAATCCGGGAAGAGGGTCTGCTACTACCGGTCGCAGGTTAAGACGGCCAGCATCGAGTTCTCCGAGGGAAGGGTGGTGGCCTGCATAAAGAAGACCGACGGGCCGGTGGAGAATTACGTCTACACCGTCTCGAGCGAGCTCGAGGACGACATGCTCGCCGCCAAGGCCCCGCTGTCCTGATTTCGATATTCGTCGATTAATTACGAAAAATGATAATTTTATGCTGAAATGGCGTACCTTTAATATACATGTTTATCATTTTCTGTCAAAACGGGCGCTCAACATTTCATTGAATGCCTAATGCCTCGACCGGGCCCGGCCCGCCGGGCTACCAGTGATGAACGGAGGAAATACATGAGTGATGAAGGTATAGCCAAGGTCTTCCCGCCTCGCGAGGAGCACCGCAAGGGTGTCCCAATAAAAAGCGAAGAGGAGTACAAGCGGATTTATGATGAGTCGATAAAGGACCCGGAGGCATTCTGGGCCAAGATGGCCGACCGCATAGAGTGGTTCTCCAAGGACTGGGACTCCGTGCTGGAGTACGACGAGAAGGACGTGCGGATATCGTGGTTCAAGGGCGGCAAGCTCAACATCACCCATAACTGCATCGACCGCCACGTCAACAACGGCAGGAAGAACCAGGCCGCCATCATCTGGCAGGGCGAGGAGGACGACGACGTCAAGGTCTACACCTACGGGCAGCTGCTCTACGAGGTGTCCCGGGTGGCCAACATGCTCAAGGCCAAGGGAGTGGGCAAGGGGGACAGGGTCTCGATATACCTGCCGATGATCCCTGAGCTGGCCTTCGCGGTGCTGGCATGCGCCCGCATCGGCGCCATCCACAGCGTGGTCTTCGGCGGCTTCAGCTCCGACGCGCTCTACAACCGCATCACCGACTGCGACTCCAAGGTGCTGATAACATCGGACGGCGGCTTCCGCGGCGGGAAGGCCATCGACCTCAAGGGCAAGGCCAACGAGGCCTTGGAGGCCGGGACCACCGTGGAGACTGTCATCGTCGTCAGGAGGACCGGCGCCGACGTGGTGATGGAGGAGGGCAGGGACTTCTGGTACCACGAGCTGCTGGCCGATGCCGAGCCCCAGTGCGAGCCTGAGGTCATGGACGCCGAGGACCCGCTCTTCATCCTCTACACCAGCGGCTCCACCGGCAAGCCCAAGGGCGTGCTGCACACCTGCGGCGGCTACAACCTCTACACCACCGTGACATTCGAGCACATCTTCGGCTATCAGCCCGGGGAGGTGTACTGGTGCACCGCCGACATCGGATGGATCACCGGCCACAGCTACATACTCTACGGGCCGCTCTCCGCCGGCGCCACCACCGTCATGTTCGAGGGTGTCCCCAACTATCCGCAGCCCGACCGGTTCTGGCAGGTGGCGGAGAAGTGGAAGGTCAACGTGTTCTACACCGCCCCTACCGCGGTGCGCATGATGCGGAAGACCGGGGATGACTGGATCAAGATGCACGACCTCTCCTCCCTCAGGCTGCTGGGGAGCGTGGGCGAGCCCATCGACCCTGAGGCATGGTACTGGTACTATGACGTGGTCGGCGGCCAGCGCTGCCCGGTGGTCGACACCTGGTGGCAGACCGAGACCGGCGGCATAATGATATCGCCGCTGCCCGGGGCCACCAATCTGAAGCCTGGCTGCGCCACCAAGCCCTTCTTCGGCATCGAGCCCTTGACCATAAGGGAGGACCGCAGCGAGTGCGACGTCGGCGAGAACGGCAGGCTGGTCATAAAGAGGCCCTGGCCTTCGATAATGCGCACTCTGTGGGGAGACCACGAGCGCTTCAAGGACACCTATTGGAACGTCTACCCTGGCTACTACTTCACCGGTGACGGCGGCCGCATCGACGAGGACGGCGACGTGTGGATCCTCGGCCGTGTGGACGACGTCATGTCCGTGGCCGGCCACCGCATCGGCGCCGCCGAGGTCGAGGCCGCCCTGATCGGCCACCCTGCGGTCGCCGAGGCCGCGGTGGTGCCGGTGCCGGACGAGATCAAGGGGGAGGCGATATACGTCTTCGTGAACCTGAAGGACGGCTACGAGGGCAGCGACGAGCTGCGCAAGGAGCTGGTGGCCCAGGTGCGCCACGACGTGGGCCCAATCGCCACGCCGAAGATCATCCAGTTCGCCCAGGGCCTGCCCAAGACCCGCAGCGGCAAGATCATGCGCCGCATCCTGCGCAAGATCGCCGGCGGAGGCATGCATGAGGACCTGGGGGACGTCAGCACCCTGGCGGACCCGGACGTGGTCGATCAGCTCATAGCCGGCAGGATCTCCTGAGCGCTCAGGGATTCCCAAACCCCTTAACTATTCCTTTTCCTTCTCCAGCTCGAAATAGATGCTGTACACGTCGTCCTGCAGCACCGCCTTGACGTCGAGGCCGGTGCCGTAGAACAGCTTCAGCATGCCGGTGTTGTTGGCCAGGACCTCGGCGGTGAAGGCCTTGATGCGGTTCTTCCTCCCCGCCTGTATCATCAGGTTGAGGAGGTAGCGGCCCAGGCCATGGCCCTGCCAGTCGTCGCGTACTATGAACGACACCTCGGCGGTGTTGGTCTTGGGGTCCTTCTGGTAATGGGACACCGCCACCATCTCCTCCCTCTCGCCGTCGAGGAGGAAGACGCCGAACGCCATCTGCTCATCGTAGTCCACGTTGGCCAGCTTCATGCGCTCGCTGCGGCTGATGCGCGGGTTGAGGGACATGAAGCGCTGGTATGTGGTCTTCTCGGAGAAGGAGTAGAACAGGTCGCGCAGATGGCGCTCGTCCGCCGGCCTGAGCGGGCGGACCAGGGCCTCATGGCCGTTGAAGGTGTCCCAGTACTCGAACTCGCGCGGGTAGACCTTGCCGCGGTAGGGCAGACTGCTCTGGTCCTCAGGGAGGAAGTTCAGCTCCTTGGCCGCCTCCAGCAGCCCGTTGCGGAAATCGGGGTGGGCGATGTTGATGAGCTCGAGCGCGCGCTGGACTATGGTCTTGCCCCGCAGCTGCGCGATGCCGTACTCGGTGATTACGTAGTGGACGTCCTCGCGGGTGGAGCTGACGCCGGCCCCGGCGGGCAGGCTCGGCAGGATGCGGGAGTGCTCGCCGTCGATGGTGGTGGAGGGCAGGACCAGTATGGACCTGCCCTTCTTGGAGTAGGAGGCGCCGCGGATGAAGTCCTCCTGCCCTCCGGGGGACGAGGCGTAGGGGACCGACATGCGGTCGGCGGTCACCTGCCCGGTGAGGTCGACCGCCGGCGCTGAGTTGATGGCCACCATCTTGTATTGGCTCCCGATGATGCGCGGGTCGTTGGTGTAGCTGCTGGGATGGAACTCCAGCATGGGGTTGTTGTCGACGAACTCCATCAGCCTCTCGGAGCCGATGCAGAACGACGCCACCACCTTCTCGGGGTTGTGGGTCTTGCGGCGCCCGTTTATGACACCGCGCTCAACGAGGTCGATGATGCCGTCGGAGAACATCTCCGTGTGCACGCCCAGGTCCTTGCGGCCGCCGAGGAAGCGCGGCACGGCATTGGGTATGATGCCCATGCCCAGCTGCAGCGTCGCCCCGTCGTCGACCAAAGTGGCTGCGAACCCGGCGATGCTGTCTATCACCTCATCGCGGGCGTCCTCCACGAAAAGGTCGTGCGCTATCGGGTAATCCACCTCCACCAGGTGGTCGATCTCGCTGATGTGTATGAAGCAGTCGCCCAGCGTGCGGGGCATCTGGCGGTTAACCTCGGCTATCACCAGCTCGGCGGCCTCGGTGGCGGTCTTGGTGATGTCCACGGAAACGCCGTAGGAGCAGAAGCCGTGCATGTCCGGCGGGGACACCATGATCAACGCCACGTCTATGGGTATCCGGTCGTCCTCGATGAGTCGGGGTATCTCCGACATGTGCAACGGCGTGTAATCGGCCCTGCCCTGCTTCATCGCCGCCTCTATCTCCGTCCCCAGGTGGAAGGAGTTGAGGCGGAAGCTGTCCTCCAGCCTCTTGTCGGCGAAATGGCCGGTGGTGAAGGAGAACGGGTTTATGATGCTGTTGTCAGCAAGCGCGTCCGAGTTCTCGATCAGCTCGTCGGTGAGCTCGCGGGGGTGCCCGCAGCCGGTGCCGATGTATATCGTCCTCCCCCGTTTGACATGGGACATCGCCCTGCGGGCGGTGGTAACCTTGCGCTCGTACTCGTCACGCCAATACATCTTAGCCCCTAGAGCGGCTATCGGGATTGTCGTAATTCAAGGTATCGAGCTCAGCATCGCTTCTCATTGACGGTATGGCAGGAGGCGATGTAGCGAACCATCTTTATGATCTCGTCCGGGTCGGCCCCCTCCAGCGCAG
The DNA here is from genome assembly GCA_003550345.1 of Methanomassiliicoccaceae archaeon. Taxonomy (GTDB): domain Archaea; phylum Thermoplasmatota; class Thermoplasmata; order Methanomassiliicoccales; family Methanomethylophilaceae; genus PWHV01. The sequence continues at coordinate 1,026 of PUJZ01000102.1, read as the reverse complement.
AGCCTCCCGAGAACAGCAGCTCCTTGACCTTCCCTCCCACCAGGTCGTCCTTCCCTGGCTCGACCTCGATTATGACTGACCCCGGGAAGGTGAGCTCTTCGTCGCAGATGCCGTCCACATCGCCATCAACTATCCCCACCACCGGTATCGAGAAGCGGTACAGAAGCCCGGCGGCGATGCAGGTGGTGTCGTCGCCGACGGTGACGGCGATGCACACGTCCTCGCAGTCGTCGAGCGCCCTCTCCGCCTGATGGTCGATGAGTATCGCCCGGCTGCCGCCCTTACGAGGCAGCGACACCGGGGTGCTGCGGGTGCGGCGCACCTTGCCGCTCCTTATCTTTGCTGCCTGGTGGTCGAAGTCGCCAGCGTGGGCAAGCGCTGATTCCCTGATCTCGATGCCTTCGAACTCCAGCCCGCCTTCGGGATTCCTCCATATGCGTGGGTTCTCGCTGAGCGCCACGCCGATGACGTTCCCGTTGACCCAGATGCTCTCGCCCGGGATGACGCCGTGAAGGACCCTGGCCTCCGTATCGCGGTAATCCGGGACCTCCTTCCTCTCGGGGCAGAACATCTCAGCGATAGGCATCCATATGCTCTCCGAGCCTGGACTGAGCACGGAATGGAAGCCGTCGTCGAGCATGACCACGGCCGAATCGATAGGGCATGAGCGGTGCCTCACCACGGATGCGAACCTCAACGAGCCTTCCAGGGTCTTTCCCTGATTGATGATGAGAATGAGGTCGTGCTCGTCCGAGAGCTCCTTGACCGCAGACGACACCAGTTTGTGGCCCAGCATCTCCACGCTTCCCTCCAGCCCGGCGTCTATGGCCGCGATGGCGCCGGTCGTTCCGGCCATTATGATGCGTCCGACGCCGTCCAGGTGGGAGGCGATCTCCTGGAAGGTCCCGCTGTCCAAGGGCTCCGCCCCGTGGATCACGATGCCGATCATTCTGAGGTCAATGGCCCATGCACTATTTGGCACTATCATCAGATCTCGATGTAGATCTTGTGTGCGAACCGGTAGTG
>PUJZ01000029.1 GCA_003550345.1 Methanomassiliicoccaceae archaeon | reverse complement strand
TTCCAGATAACAGAAACACTTTTCATCTCGGCGAAAAGTTCACAAGCTTATGACCGCGAAGGACGGCTCCTCCCACGAAGGCCAAGCTCCTTCAATGGGCCGAGCAGGCCGCCTCAGGGCAGTGGCGGCGGCCGCACTTCTCACAGTGATCGCTTTCACACTGCAGATAACAGTCGGCGTCGCGGTGGGGCTGCTGAGCGTTCCGACCGATGTGGATGTGACATCCCCAGGGATGACGCTAGTCCTGGTTGTTCTCGGCCAGTTCGTCTTCTTCCTGGTGGCCTACCTTTACGTAAGAAAACGGGACATCAGGATACCGCTGAGCGTCCCTGACAAGGGAGCCCTCGGCGTCACGGCGCTAGGCGCTGCCGCCGCCTTCCTACTGGCGATGATCGCCTTGACCATTATGGAGGGGGCGGGCATCGCTCCGGAAACCGATTACGCTGAGACCTCCATCCCCTTCATCATCGGTTTCGCGCTCATCAGCACCTTCATCGTCGCTCCGGTGGAGGAGTACCTTTTCCGCGGGGTGATACAGGGCAGGCTGCGCAAGAGCATGGGCGCTCCGGCGGCCATCGCCGTTGCAAGCCTGCTCTTCGGCTCCGTTCACATCTTGAATTACGCCGGTCCGCTGGCCGGCGTTCTGGCCGCCACCCTGTTGATCGTGATGGTGGGTGCGATATTGGGAGCACTCTACGAGTACACAGGGAACCTATGGGCGCCGGTCATAGCCCATGCGGCGTACAATCTGGCAATAATTGCGGCATCACTCGCTGCGCTCTAGGCCGTTCTGAAGGGAACGGCCAAAGAAATAAGGGGGCCTGGTTAGAAGCTATGCCCTCAGAGAATGAAGGGCAGGAACTCGAGCAGCCCGCCAAGTATCTCCCGCACAGTGTCCGATACTGCACGCCCGATCTCGTCGGCGTTCTCGGAGATCTCCGGGCCTATGCCCCTCAGTCCCTCGGACAGCTCATCGGCCATTCCTCTCAGCCTATCGGATATCTCATGGCCCATGCCGTTTCCCGGAGCGTCGTTGGCGTTCATCGTGACTCACCTTGAAGCTTCATGAATGGAGGTTCCCCTTAAGGCTTATGGAACTACAGTCGATTAGGCCAGCTGATAACGCGTTCCAACGACCAAGCGATAGGCCATTCAGGGATCAACGCTCGTAGACGCCCACCAGTCGGCTCATGCCGATGATGCGGGGCTCGATCGCCTTCAAAAGCTCCCGCATGCTCAGGCCGGGGCCGAGGCCAAGGTCCTCGCTCAATGCCAGCAGCCAGAAGTAATATCGGTGCTGACCGTGGCCCTGGGGCGGTTTGGGGCCCACATAGCCGTCGCCTCCCGCGTCGTTCAGGCCTTCGGTGAAGCCTCGGAATCCCTCAGGTAGGCCTCTCTCCTCGGGCGGTATGTTGTACAGCACCCAATGCACGAAGCCGTAAGACCCCTCCTTCACCAACGGGGCGTCGGGGTCATGACAGACCAACGCCAATGCGGCCGTACCCTCTGGAACATCGCTCCATTCCAGCGGTGGAGATAAGTCATCCCCGTCGCCGCTGTGCCTCAGCGGCATCCTCCCTCCATCGTTGAACGCCGGGCTCGATATCCTCATCTCCGATGGTGCGAACACCATTGCTATCACCCAAGCAGGCATCGCCCTCGCGCCCTTATCAATCTTGTTCCCATGTGACGCAACGCAGCGAATGGAATAGCCCCTGGCAAGCCGCGGGACTGGGGACGGGGGAGCTACGGCAATAAACACATAAACGATTATCGCGATTGTATCAGGTGTCATGGCTCGGAGCGGGCGCAAAGTTGATAAAGGGGCCGGAGTCTCAATCGCCCGTTCCCTGGCGCGCGGGGAGAGAAGCCCGAGGACCGTCACGGAAAGAAGGTATATGACATGAAGGAAAAGGCATCTGAGGTTTTAGCTCTGCTCGAGAACGCCAGCAGCATCCCGCTCGACGAGGCGGCAGGTAGGCTGGGGGTAGGCCGCTCCGATGTGGAGGAGTCATTGGCTGAGCTGGCCCGCCTGGGTTATTCGGTCGAGGTCTCAGAGGATACGGCGGAGCTGAAGGGAAGGACCGACCTGCTGCTGCCCTATGAGCTCAGCAGGCATCTCCGCACCCGTTTCATCGGCAAGGACGCCCGCCACTTCGACACAATACCATCGACCATAGCTGCCGCCAAGCGCCTGGCTGAGGAGGGGGACCCCAAAGGCCTGCACGGCACGGTGATAATGTCCGAGCAGCAGACCGGAGGAGTGGGCCGCCTGGGCAGGATGTGGGCATCCCCTCCCGGGGGCATCTGGGCCACCGTGATAATGGCGCCCAGCATCCCGGTCGAGCGCCTGTTCATGATAACCATGGCCGGATCGCTGGCCATCGCACGGGCCATACGCCGCGAGTACGACATAGGCGCCCTCATCAAGTGGCCCAACGACATATTCATAGGATCCAAGAAGGTCGCCGGCCTGCTGCAAGAGGTTTCCACCGACGGCGACAAGGTGAACTACGTCCTCCTCGGCATGGGAGTCGATGCTAACATAGACCTCAACGAGCTCCCTGACGAGCTGCGGGAGATCGCCACCTCCCTCGACCTGGAGGTGGGGGCGGCCATCGACCGGCCGCGCTTCCTCGCCCGGGTGCTGAAGGAGCTGGAGCTCCGCCTGCTGCAGCTCGAGAGCGGAGAGTACGACACCATAGTCCAGGAGTGGAAGAGCCTCTCGCTCACCATGAACCGCCGTGTCCACGTCAAGACGCTGAAGAGGACCTTCAAGGGAGAGGCGGTGGACATCGACAACCATGGCGCCCTGGTGATAAGGAAGGACAACGGCCGGATCGAGAAGGTGATCGCTGGAGACCTGTTCCAGCTCTGAAACCCCTTCCACCGCTTACTTTTTCATCTTGTCGGCTATAGTGTTACCTCAGCCGGCTGAGGCCAGCGCCCCGGAGGACCGAGATGAGGATAGACAACCGCGCCGCCCTGCTGTCGTACAGCGCCACCTTCATCGCCCTGATAGCGGCGGGCAGCTGGATATCCATACCCTTCATACCGGTCCCTCTTACGCTGCAGACCCTCTTCGTGCTGCTGGCAGCCATCGTAATGAGGAGGCACGCCGTGATCCCCGTGGCCCTCTATCTTCTGCTGGGCGTGCTCAACCTGCCGGTGTTCCATAACGGCACCGCCGGCATAGGGGTCCTACTGGGCCCTACGGGCGGGTATCTGGTGGGCTTCCTTCCGGCGGTGCTCTTGGCCGGCCTGGCCTATGAGAGGGAGAGCAGGGCGCTGCGCATCACCGGCCTGGTCCTAGCCAGCGGAACGATATATCTGACCGGGGTGCTGTGGCTGTCCTACTCGGCGCAGATACCCCTGCTCGAGGCCACCGTTTTGGGAGTGGCGCCGTTCCTTCTCGGGGACGCGGTTAAGATGGTCGCCGCCTACAAGATAGGGGAGCGCTTGGAATGATAAGGATAGAGGGCCTGAAGCATCACATCTTGGACATACCGTCCCTCGCCGCGGGCGAGGGGCGGGTGGCAGTCATCGGACCCAACGGGGCCGGCAAGACAACTCTGCTGGAGCTCCTATCAGGCATGGACAGGCCCCGGGAGGGTAAGGTGGAGGTCATGGGCAGGAGGCCAGAGCTGGCCACCATCGGATGGGTGGGGGAGTTCCCTGACCGGACGATGCTCTTCTCAAGGGTCTACGACGAGGTGGCCTCGTCCCTCCGCTTTTTGAAGGTCCCCGTCGAAGTGGCCGACAGGCTGGTCAGGGAAACGATGGGCATGCTGGGAAGGCCCGACCTGTTGCTCCGGGGCACCAGGGAGATATCGGGGGGAGAGAAGGCGCTGGTGGCGACGGCGGCGGCGCTGGCCCCTTCGCCCGACCTGCTGGTCCTCGACGAGGTCGACAGCCATCTGGACGAGGAGGGCTCGCGGCTGATACGCGAGACCGTCCTCGCCCCCGACCGCAGGGCGGTCTACTGCACCCAGGACATGGACCATGCCGCCGCCGCCGACCTCGTCCTCTACATCGAAAAGGGAAGGGTGACGATACAGGGGACGCCGGAGGAGGTGTTCGCCTCCTTGGAGGGAAGCTGCTTCTATCCCAGCATGTGGAGGCTGCCCCGATGAGGGCGGAGATGGACCTGGTGGCGAGGCAGGAGGCCTTCTCCCTCCGATGCCGGGCCTCCTACGGGCCCGGCGTACATCTGGTGAGCGGGGCCATCGGCGGCGGCAAGACCACCATGGCCCTGGCGATGGCCGGCCTGCTCCCTTTCGACGGCGATATGCGGTTCGAAGGGTTGGCCAGCAAGGCGATGTCGCTGCAGTTCCCCGAGTACCATGTGACCGCGGCGAGCGTGGACGACGAGGTCAGGTCCTGGGGGCTGGACCCGGGGGAGGTCCTTCCCCGCGCCGGTCTCTCCGGCCGCGGGGCCGTCGACCCGTTCAAGCTCAGCCGCGGGCAGCTGAAGAGGCTCAACCTCGCCTGCGTCTTCGCCCTCGACCCAGACCTCCTGATACTCGATGAGCCCTTCAGCTCACTGGACTGCCGCGCCAAGGCCAAGGTCTGCAAGGCCATCGCCTCCCGCGAGGGGAAGATCACCATGCTGTTCTCCCATGAGAGGGCGTCCCTGCCGCGGGTGAGCACACTGTCGCAGATCTCGGAGGCGAGGCTCGAATGCCTGGGTGCGGTGCCGGACGCCATACCCCGCTGGGCCGGCGCCCCTCCCTACCTGCGCCGGGCGCTGGAGCTGGGGGCGGAGCCGCGGAACATCACCATGGACGATGTGGAGGAGGCCCTATGCGCGACCCGCGGTTGAGGATATTCAGCACGATCCTGCTCTCGGCGGGGGCGTTCATCAGCCCCGCGGGGGCGGTGGCCGCGCTGCTATGGTGGCTGCTGTTCACCCCCCGTCTCAAGGCGGTGCCCCACCCGCGCATGCTCAGCGGCGTTGTGCTGATGATCACCGCCACCGCCATCGTCTCCGAGCTCACTGGCGGGCTGGGGCTGCTCTATCTTCTGAGGATGGTGCCCATCCTCCTCATCGCCGCCTGGGCGTTCAGCGACCGCCAGGAGAGCGAGCTGCTGGACGTCTCAGTGTGGATGATGGGCAAACGCATCGGCTTCGACATAGGCCTCATGGCGGAGATGGGGCTGCAGGGGCTGAGGCTGATAAACCAGGACATCGTGCAGGTGCGGCAGGCGATGGAGATTAAGGGCATGAGGCCCTCGGTGCGCAACCTGGTGCCGATGGCGGCAAACATAGTCATAAACCAGCTGCGGCGGACCGAGGAGACCGCCAAGCTGCTGACGGTCCGCGGCTACAGCTCCGGCGGGGAGATCGAGCCGCATTTCGTCACCGAGCGGCGGGACATAATGCTGGCCTCGCTCGCCCTGGCGGTCCCGCTGCTGTCGTTCTTTGCCATTTGGTGAAATTTTTTATACTTGTATTGTAGATTTCTGCTGAAACAGTTTTTTGGAGATTCATATCCCGCATGAGGTACCACCATGAGCCCCGCCAGCCGTACGAAGTTGAAAATCACCGATACCACGCTACGTGACGCCCACCAATCGTTGATCGCCACCCGGATGCGTACCGATGACATGCTCCCGCTGGCGAGGTCCATGGACAAGATGGGCTTCCATTCCCTGGAGGCATGGGGGGGCGCCACCTTCGACTGCAGCATGAGATTCCTGGCGGAGGACCCGTGGGAGCGCCTGGTGAAGATCAAGGCGGAGCTCAAGAACACCCCGGTGCAGATGCTCCTGCGCGGCCAGAACCTGGTGGGCTACCGGCATTACCCCGATGACGTGGTGGAGAAGTTCGTGGAGGCGGCGGCGAGGAACGGCGTGGACATCTTCCGGGTATTCGACGCGCTCAACGACATCCGCAACATGAGGAAGTCCATGGAGGAGGTGAAGAACAACGGCGCCCATCTGCAAGGCACCATATGCTACACCATCAGTCCAGTGCACAGCTGCGACACCTTCATCGAGATGGCCCGCGAGCTCTACTCCATGGACTGCGACTCCATAGCCATCAAGGACATGGCCGGCCTGATATCCCCCCACGATGCGGTGGAGATAGTGACCGGCATCAAGGACGAGATGGACATCCCGGTATGCCTGCACTCCCATTGCACCAGCGGTCTGGCCCCGTTGAGCTACCAGGCGGCGATCGAGGCCGGCGTGGACATCGTGGACACGGCGATGTCGCCGTTCGCCTTCGGCACCTCCCAGCCCGCCACCGAGACCGTGGTGGCCGCGGTGCAGGGGACGGGGCGCGACAGCGGCATCGATCTGAACTCGCTGCGGGAGACACGGAACCTCTGCCTGGAGCTCCGCGACAAGTACGGCGGCCTGGTGGACCCCATCTCCGAGCGCGTCGACTCCGACGTTCTAGTATACCAGCTTCCCGGCGGCATGATATCCAACCTCTTGTCCCAACTGAAGGAGCAGAACGCCTCCGACCGGCGCGAGGAGGTCCTCATGGAGATCCCCGAGGTTCGCAAGGACCTCGGCTACCCTCCCCTGGTCACTCCCACCAGCCAGATAGTGGGGACCCAGGCCATTTTCAACGTCCTCGTCCCCGGGGAGCGGTACAGCAGCGTCACCAAGGAGGTCAAGGACTATGTCCTCGGCCTCTACGGCAAGCCGCCCAATTCCATCGACGATGAAATAGTGAAGCTGATTATCGGCGACGAGGAGGTGGTGACCGTAAGGCCCGCCGACCTCCTCGAGCCGGTGTACGAGAAGATGAAGAAGGAGGCCGAGGAGATGGGCTGCGTGAAGAAGGAGGAGGACATCCTCAGTTACATCATCTACCCCAGCATCGCGCCGTCCTTCCTCAAGGGCGAGAGGGAGTGCGAATGCCTGCCCGCCCGGCCGGGGGAGGCGCCCGCCCCCGCCGCCCCGACAGGAATGCCCGCCGCCATGGAGGTGGAGGTGGACGGCGAGGTATTCGCGGTGCGCATCCTCTCCGTCGACGGATCCGCCGTCGAGGCCTCGGGCAACCCTGCCCCGGGAGCTCCCCGCGGCGATGTCGAAGGAGGCGTTAAGAGCAATATGACCGGCATGGTCCTCAAGATTCCGGTGGAGCCGGGGGCCGAGGTGAAGAAGGGGGACGCCCTGGTGATACTGGAGGCCATGAAGATGGAGAACCCCATCAACAGCCCCGTTGACGGCGTCGTGAAGGAGATATTCGTGAGCAACGGCGATGTGGTGCAGACCGGTGACGTGCTCATGGTGGTGAACTGAGGGGGTCCATCGCATGGCTTACTTCAACAAGGTACTCATCGCCAACCGCGGAGAGATAGCCATCAGGGCGATGCGCGCCTGCCGCGAGCTGGGGATAGAGACCGTGGCCATATACTCCGACCCGGACAAGAACGCCCTTCATGTCAAGTACGCCGACGAGGCCTTCCACGTCGGCGAGGCCCGCCCGTCCCACAGCTACCTGAACAAGGAGAGGATATGCGAGATAGCCCATAAGTCGGGGGCGGAGGCGGTGCATCCGGGCTACGGCTTCCTGGCGGAGAACAGCTCTTTCGCCAAGCTCTGCGAGGACGAGGGCATAGTGTTCATCGGCCCCCGTTCGGACGTGATCGAGACCATGGGCTCCAAGATCGGCAGCAAGCGCCTCATGCGCGATGCCGGGGTCCCGGTGCTGGAGGGCACCGAGGGCGGCGTGAGCACCGTGGACGAGGCGCGCGAGGTCGCCTCCCGCATCGGCTACCCGGTCATCACCAAGGCCAGCGCCGGAGGCGGTGGCATAGGGATGCAGATAGTCCACAGCGAGGACGAGCTCGAAGCGGCCATCGAGAAGGCCATACGCATCGCCGGCTCGGCGTTCGGCGATGCCACCGTGTTCATCGAGAAGTACCTGGAGAAGCCCCGCCACATCGAGGTGCAGGTACTGGCCGACTCCAAGGGAAACGCCATACACCTCTTCGAGAGGGAGTGCTCCATCCAGAGGCGCTACCAGAAGCTGGTGGAGGAGGCCCCCTCCCCCATCATGACCGAGGATCTCCGCGACGCCATCACCGAGTCGGCCCTCACCGTCGCCAAGACCGTGGGCTACACCAACGCCGGCACGGTGGAGTTCCTCTTCGCCGAGGGGCAGCATTACTTCATGGAGATGAACACCCGCCTGCAGGTGGAGCACACCATCACCGAGATGGTCACCGGCGTCGACATCGTCAAGCAGCAGCTGGCCATAGCCGCCGGAGAGGCCCTGGCCCTCGATCAGGAGGACATCGGCATACGCGGCCATGCCATCGAGTGCCGCGTCAACGCCGAGGACCCCATGAACGACTTCAACGCCGACCCCGGGAAGATCGTGCGTTACCGCTCGCCGGGCGGCCCCGGGGTGAGGGTCGACTCGGGGGTGCACATGGGGTACACGATACCGGCGCAGTACGATTCAATGGTCTCCAAGCTATGCACCCACGGATCGGACCGCATGGAGGCCATCCAGAGGATGCGGCGCGCCATCTACGAGTACGTGATCATCGGGGTGAAGACCACCCTGCCGCTGCACTACGCGATCATGAACAACCGCAGCTACATCAAAGGCGACACCCATACCCATTTCATCGAGCAGGAGGGGATCCTCTCCAAGCTGGAGCGCTACATGGTGGACGAGGAGTCGCGCATGAGGACCCTGGCGGAGTCATTCAACCAAGGCCGGGAGGTGGCGGCCATCGCCGCCGCCGTTGATGTGTACGTGCGCAGCAACCAGCCGAAATAAGGCCCGGACAATAAATCAATAAACGATTAACCCTTTCCTCCTTCAACCGCCGGGGGGTGGTCATTCTGGGAATCGAAGAGATAAAGCAAAGGGCTGCCAACAGCAAGCACCGTCAGGACCCGTTCGTGGAGAGGATCTGGAATCTGATCCATGAGCCCGGTCTGTTCGAGAAATCGCCGCAGGAGCTCGCCGAGCTCAGGAAGGAGCTCATGCGTCAGTCGCTGGCCTTCTTCCGCGACAACTCCGAGTACTACGCATCGTTGTTCGATAGGCTGGACATAGACCCGGCCACCGCCGAGAGGGAGGACCTGGTCAAGCTGGTCGTGCCCGCGGACATGCTCCGCGGCGGCGGCCACGAGCGCTTCGTCATCGAAGGAGTCGACGAGGGCGGGGAGCACTTCCAGTCCAGCGGCACCACCGGCAAGGCTCCGGTGAAGGTATACCGCAGCCCCTTGGACCTGGCCATCATGGTCAAGGCCAACGCTGACCTGTTCGAGTACGTCTACGGCCATGAGCTGGAGCAGAACAAGGGACAGGCGCTCTTCATGGCCGCCCCTGAGCTCAGGCACATGCTGAGCTTCGTGGCCTTCGTAGAGCTCGCCCTGGAGTCCAAGGGCATAGAGCTGCTCTACGGCATGAGCATGCGCGAGTCCGAGGGGGACGAGACGGTATGGCAGCGGCTGCAGCCCGACAAGAAGAACATACTCAAGTTCCTCAAGAGCAAGGAGGAGCCCAAGCTCTTCTTCACCGCCCCCGCCGGCGTCTACCTGATGTCCAAGCGCTTCAACGACATGAGCAACCTCAAGCGCGAGGTGTCGAAGATAATCACCCGCGCCCCGCCTGTGAACCTGGGCAAGGGCGGCGTCATAGTTACCGGCGGCGGCTCGAAGGGCTTCACCGACCTTCCTCCCTACGCGGAGCTGGCCGAGGGGGCCCGCAATTACTTCAAGGCCCTCACCCGCGGCGGTGACGGCGTAGAGGCGCCGTTCATGGACGTCCTGGGGATGACGGAGACTCTCACCGCCCTCATAGACAACCATGAGAGGATGGGCAAGCTGCCCCATCCCCTGTCCGAGGTCTTCCTGGTCGACCCCAAGACCTTCGAGCTGATCGACGAGGAGGGCAAGGAGGGCCTGATATGCATATACAATCCGTTCGTGACGACCTGGCTGGAGGCCTTCTTCCCCGGCGACATAATGAAGTTCCACTCCTCTGACCGTTTCTACGGCAGGGAGTTCGAGTTCGGACGGCGCCTGACTGTCAAGGAGGGCTGGGACCTGCAGCGGGCCTGCGGCGGGACCATGGAAGAGATGATGGAGGAGTGAAGATGTTCGAACCTTACTGCCCTGGACACCAGTTCCGTTGCGCCACAGACCAGCAGACCGCGGAGATAGACCGCCCCTCCATCGAGGCCATCCTGTCGAAGGCCGACAGGCTGCAGCGGGCGGCCGCCAATCTGCCGGTGGAGAAGCGCCTGAGGACCATCGAGGAGATGGGGAGGATATGGAGGCGGCGTTGGGAGTCGGGGGAGCTGGACGGTGTGGCCGAGCGCCTGGCCCAGAGCACCGGCTACTCGCCCGAGGTGATCAGGCTGGAGATGTCCTTCGTCGCCGAGGTCCTCGACCCCGAGAAGATGATGAAGAACCTCGAATCCACCCTGCGCGGAGGCGCGGCCTCGCTTGAGGGCATGGTGCCCATATCGGACGGCGAGAACATCCGCAACCATCCCTGCGGACCGGCGCTGGTCATCAGCTCCGGCAACTCGCTGGTCCCTCCGTTCATACCCACAATAACCGCCCTCGCCACCGGCAACCTCACCATACTGAAGCCGTCGCTGTCCAACTACGAGGCGGTGCTGGCGGTCATAAGCACCCTGGAGGAGGCGGTGAAGACCACCGGCGCCCAGGAGATGCTGGACCTGCTTGTGGTAAGCTACTTCTCCCATCGGAGCGAGGTGCTCGACCACCTGCTCACCAACGCCCGCATCGGGGTGGTGAACTATTGGGGCGGGGACCCCGGCCGCGGGGAGGTTTCCGCCAAGGGGGCAATGAACCCCCATATGCCCCGCTACTTCGTGAACGGGCCCCTCACCGGATTCGCGGTCATCGACGAGAACAGCGCCGACGAGGAGGCCGCCCGGGGACTGGCGATGAACATACTGCTCTACGACCAGCAGCTTTGCTCTTCGCCCACGCAGGCCGCGTTCATCGGTTCGATGGAGGCAGCCAAGAGGTTCTGCGCCATGGTGGGCAGCGAGCTGGACGCCCTCGGCAAGGGCATGGCCATGGGCATGAGCGACGACGGCGCCTTCATACTGCAGTGCTCCCGGAAATACGTGCAGTTCGCCGGCGGACGGGTGTTCTCCTCCAACGACACGGACAACATGTGGACCATAACACTGTCGGAGAGCGTTAGCGACCTGGACGAGGCAAGCCAGTCATACGGGCCATTGGCCTTCCACAATCGCCGCCGCTTCCTGGAGGTGATACGCGTGGACGACAACGAGAGGGTTATCGACCTAATCGGCGACCTGCCCGACAACAACGCCTACCGCGGCGCCGACAAGGTCCAGACCATAGGCCTCGCCGTCAGCGCCGCCAGGAAGGAGGCTCTGATGCCCTCGCTGCCCTCCACCGGGGCATACCGCATCGTCCCCTTGGAGGACATGTTCATGCGCAGCCCGCTGGAGCCCTATGACGGCATGGACATGGCCAAGCTGTTCACCTACGGCGTTTACCAGCGCGACACCTCGCTCGGCAAAGAGGTGCTGGATTGAAGGTGCTGGTCACCGGGGCTACAGGGTTCCTCGGCGGCCATATGGCGGAAGGGCTCATCGAGGAGGGCCACCAGGTGGTGGCCATGGTGCGTGCCAGCAGCGAAACCTCCCGCCTGGAGGGTCTGGGCGTTGAGCTGCGGGAGGCCCAGCTTGACGACCCCTCCTCCCTGAGGGAGGCGGTCCGCGGCGTGGACGCAGTCATCCATCTGGCGGCCTATTACACCTTCTCCGGCAAATGGGAAAGCTACAGGAGGGTGAACATCGACGGCACCGAGAACCTGATAAAGGCCGCTTTGGCCGAAGGCGTCGACCGTTTCATCTACTGCTCGTCCACCGAGGCGATGGGTCCGGTGGAGGCGATACCCGCCGACGAGAGCAGCGATCCCCGTCCTGCCTACGACTACGGGCGCTCCAAGCTGATGGCGGAGGAGCTCGTAAGACGCTTCGAGAATGCTGGCCTGCGCTACACTATACTACGCCCTTCCGGCATATACGGTCCCCGCAACGTCAACGACGTGTCCTTCTGGTTCATAACGTCCTTCGCCAACTCCATCGCCTCCCGGTTCATGATCGGCAACGGCGAGAGCCATGTGCAGTTCGTGCACGTGAAGGACGTGGTCCAGGCGCACCTCCTCGCGCTCAACGACCCCCGCTCCATCGGTGAGAACTACATAGTGAGCGAGGACCGCTCATACAGCTACAAGGAGGTCTATGCGATGCTGGCGGATATACTCGGGAAGCCCATGCCGAAGCTGCGGCTTAACCCATTCCTCGCCAAGGCGATGATTGCCCCGGTGCAGGCCGCGAACGCGATGCTCCGCCGCGACAACTTCATGTGGAGGCTGAGCACGGTCGACGCCGTGAGCAGCGACCGCAGCTACTCAGTTGACAAGATCGCCACGGAGCTGGGCTATTCGCCGGCATACCGTCTCGAGGAAGGGCTTCGTGAAACGGTGGAATGGTATCAGGCTAACGGATACATCTGAGCCATACCCGCCGATGAATCCTAGATATTTCATTCACCCTCGACCTTCGATACGACTGCACCTCGGTCATAGTACGACCTTATGCCCAGGGAGAGCATGAAGAACGCTGCCAGTGTGAGCACGATCGATGCACCCGGAGGTATGCTGAACTCGATCGACAGCACCAGGCCCAGCAGGGAGAGCACCAGCGCGCAGGCCGTCGCCAGGACCATGATGCCTTTCAGGTCGTTGCTGAACATGCTCGCGATGGCGGCAGGCAGCGTCAGCAGCGCTATGACCAGGACGATGCCCACGATGTTCATCACGAACACGCAGGTCAATGCTACCAGCACGTAGAGCAACATGTTCATCAATGTCACGTTGATGCCGCTGATCCTCGCCTGGGTCTCATCGAATGTGAGGATCTGGAGGTCGCGGTAGAGATAAGCCACCAGGGAGAGTATGACCACTCCCATGACCGCCATGATCTGAAGGTTCTGGCTGCTGACGAGGAGAACGTTGCCGAACAGGATGCTCTCGTAGGACCTCACCACCACCACGTTGTGGTCGGTGAGGCTTATGAACAGGACGCCGAGCGCCATGCCCACCACCCATAGCACTCCGATGGTGGAGTCCTCCCGCACTATCCTGCTTATGCGAGGGGATCCGATTATGAGCGCTGCGCCCACTGCGAAGAGTATCGCGCCCAGCATCGGTGTGAACCAGGAGACCAGGAAGACCGATTGAAGGTAGTACGCGAAGCCGACGCCTCCGAAGGTGGTGTGCGCGATGCCGCCGCTTACGAAGACGATCCTCTTCACCACCACATAGGTGCCTATCACACCGCATACAACGCTGGCCATTATGGTGGCCACGAACATGTTCTGGATCAGGCCTATCGATAGGACCATGCCCCAATCAGTCATGGTCATGCTCCCCGTAGGTCCTGTGCGGCACTCCGTGGGCCAGCAGCTCCACCGGGCAATGGTACCCCATCTCCAGCATGTCAGGTGTTATCAGCGGCTCGTCATGCACAATTATGTTCTTGTTAAGGCATGCCACCCTCTTAACGTGGGTGGATACCACGCCGATGTCATGCGTCACGATCATGATGGCGAGGTCCTCGTTTATCCGGCGCAGGGAGTCGTATATGCACTCCTTTATGTGCGGGTCCAGGCTTGCGGTCGGCTCATCGAGCAGCAGTATGTCGGGCCTGCCCGCCATGGCCCTCGCCAGCAGGGCCCTCTGCATCTGCCCGCCGGAAAGCTCTGAAAGGCTGCATTGGGCCAGGTCCTCGATGCCCACTATCTCCAGGGCTTCAGCCGCCCGCTCATGGCTATCCGCGCTGTAACGGGGACGGTAGCCCTTCATCACCCTGGTGCCCATCAGGACTACGTCGTAAACGGTGATGGGGAAGCTGCTGTCGAAGTTGCCCCTTTGGGGCACGTAGCCTATCCTCCGCAGCCCCTCGCTGACCGGCTCGCCGAATATTCTTACATCTCCCTTGAAGGGGGAGATGATGCCGAGTATGGCCCGGAGGAGGGTGGTCTTCCCCCCTCCGTTAGGCCCGATGACGGCGAGGAAGTCCCTATCCTCAAGCCTGAGGCTGACGTCCTCGAGGACGATGTTGCTGCCGTAACCCGCGGTGAGGTCATCGATCTCTATGGGCGGACTGCCTTCCATAGTAACACAGAGCCGTCAGGCCGCGAAGAAATCCCCCAATTCGTTAATGAACTTTTCCAACTCGTCCAACCAGTTGAGCGCGAGCGGGTTCATTATGATGACCTCTATTCCCTGGTCGGCGAATGCCCCCTCGTTGACGGGGTCGTGGGGCCTGACGTACATCTTGTCCAGGCCAGCATGGTTGTTTTCTATCCAGCTGGCTACTGTGCTGGGGTTAAGATCGTTCCCGAACTCGTCCTGGACCGCCACCTCTACGAGGCCGTACTCCTGAGCAAGATATTGCCAGGCGGAATGGAAGACCAGGAACTCTTTCCCGGCGGCACCTCCCAGCTTCTCATCAGCCAGCGTCTTTATCTCATTCACCCTCTCGACATAGCTCTCGTAACCTGTCGTGTAGTCCGCTTCGTTCTCAGGGTCGAGCTCGATGAGGGCGTTCTTGGTGTTGTTCGCCATTATCAGCAGATTTTCGGGAAGGGTCCATACATGCCCATCGGTGTTTGCCCCACGGGGTATCAGGTCAACACCCTCGGACATCTTGAACATCTTGAGATCAGGCAGCTCAGACTCGATGGTGCTCAGATGGGTCGATTCCCATCCCATGCCCGCGCCTATGTAGATATAGGCCTCGGATTTTGCCGCTGCCACCACCTCCGCCGGGGTCATCCCCTCAGGGACATGAGGGTCCTCTCCTGGCCTCACCATATGGGTGGCCTTGACATGGTCGCCGCCGATCCACTCCACCATCTCCTTCTGCCATGCCAATGTGACAGTGATCTCCATAACATCTTCATCGTCATCAGAGCCCAGTATTATGATGCCGCTTGCGAGCAGAAGGGCTGCTGCGAGCATGGCAACGAGGAGCTGCACCGGTTTCATGAGGCAGAATATTTTGAATGATTATTAATAATTGATGAGCACTTTAATAAATAATAAAGCGGATTCTTGCTGGAGTTAATAACAATTATTACGTTCGCCGAGGAACGGACCGCGCATTCCGATATGAACGAGAGACGGAAACAATCAAGATGAAGCGAAACGGGGAGCATGGACCATGGCCGTAATCAGCATATCATTGAACGACAAGAACATCGAGGACCTGGACTGCCTGCAACAGACGCTGGGACTGAGCAACCGAAGCGAAGCGATACGCCTGTGCCTCCGGGCGGCGGAGGCGGAGATCAGAGAGCGCGAGGGCCTCGCGGGAGAGGTCGAGGGCGTTGCCATCATCGTCCACAGCAGGCACAACGACACCTGGCTGATGAACATAATACACAAGAACGAAGACATGATCCAGACCCATCTGCACTCCCATCTTCGAAACCATAAATGCCTGGAGGTCCTTATTGTCAGGGGCGACGCCGAGGATCTGAAGTCCATGCTCAGGGAAATCCAGTCGAAGAGCGTCGCTGATTATGTGAAGTTCGTGCGCAGCTAGGCCGTCCATCCCTGATGCAAGGCTAGGCTGAAGGACGGCTAGCGGCCATCCCGCGGCATCGCTGCCATGTCCTGCATTAACACCGTTGCAAATTAGCAAATACGCCTTCAATAATCTTGGTCCCAAGAAGGAATTGACGGTGTTAATGGAGATCGGTGCCTCCTTGGACAAGCTGTTCGCCCCGTTGGCGGACGCCACTCTGATGCAGGCCGTCCTTATTCAGCTCTTCATCGTCTTCCTTCTCGCGCGGATATTCGCTGAATTGTTCATAAAATTGGGCATGCTCAGCCAGGTGGGGGAGATACTCGCCGGGGTGCTGATCGCCAACCTGGCCATCGGCGGTTTCACACTGGCTTCTGGCCTGGGGATCGAATGGCACCCCACCGACCCCAGCGTCTTCCATGAGGTGTTCGAGGTAATCGCCAACCTGGGCGTGATATTCCTGCTGTTCTCGGTCGGGATGCAGACCAGGATATGCGAGCTGCGCTCGGTGGGGAGGACATCGTTCACTGTGGCCGCGTTCGGCGTGCTCATACCTTTCATCCTCGGTTTCGGGCTGATTATGGGCTTCGACATATTCATCGCCAAAGACCCGAACTGGCTGGTTCACGCTCTGTTCATGGCCGCCGCCATGGTGGCCACCTGCATCGGAATGACCGCCCGCGTGCTCACGGAGATGGGCATGCTGGACACCATCGAGTCCCGCATCATCATCGGTGCGGCGGTGGTGGACGACATATTGACCATGATCGTGCTGGCCGTCGTGGTTAGCGTCGCCGCCTCCCAGAGGGCAGGCACTGGGATGGATCTGCTGGGGATGGCGACCAGCATAATCTTGGCCGTCCTGTTCGTCGCCGCCATACTGCTGCTGTGCTCCCATGGCGTCCCCCGGCTGAGCGAGATGCAGCGCTGCCGCCTCACCCGCGAGGGCATAGTGTGCAGGGAGAGGGAGTGGCCCTGGGGCTTCGAACCGTTCCCTCTGGCGGTGATAACATGCCTTGGCCTGTCAGCGGTGGCCTTCGTCCTCGGCCTGGCCTCCATAATCGGCGCCTTCCTGGCCGGCATGCTCTTCGCTGAGTTCGCCTACGAGAAGCTGGAGAGCAAGTTCAAAGGGATAAACGCCTTCCTGGTGCCCCTGTTCTTCGTTTATGTGGGCATGAGGGTGGAGCTGAGCGGTTTCGGCGGCATGGTCCTCCTGACGGTCTGTGTGATCGCCTTGGCGGTGCTGGGCAAGTATGTGGCAGGGTACTTGGGAGTGGTCCTCACCGACAGGTCATTGGGCAGCAGGGAGGCCAACATCGTGGGCATCGGGATGTCTCCCCGCGGCGAGGTGGGCATAACGGTGGCCTACATAGGCCTCACGGCAGCGGCCATCACCCAGGAGATGTACACGGTGGTGGTGTTCATGTCGATAATGACAGCGTTGCTGGCGCCACCATGGATGGCGAGGGCGTTCCGCTCCAAGTACGGCGAGGGCGGACCATCGTCGTAATCGCTCGGGCCCAGGTCGAGAGGCGGTCACGCTGCACACAGGTCCGTTTGGACCGAAATTCTATTATAGGCAATCTAGTATCAAAAGCGAGGTGAGACCTTGTCTTTCATGGACGACCTAGGCAATGCGCTATTCGACCTTACCGCGCCGCTGTTCGAGATGCAGCTGATGGGAACGGTGCTGTTCCAGCTGTTCATCATTTTCTTCCTGGCGCGTCTCTTCGCGGAGATCTTCATCAAATTCGGGATGCTGGGCCAGGTAGGAGAGATCGTAGCGGGCATTTTGATAGCCAACCTCTTCATCGGGGATTTCACCATCGCCGCCGGTCTGGACATCGCCTGGGATCCGGACCATCCCTCAGTGTACCATGAGATATTCGAGGTCATAGCCAACCTGGGCGTCATATTCCTCCTGTTCGCGGTCGGGATGGAGACCCGCATCTGCGATCTGCGCGCGGTTGGTAAGACAGCAGCCTGGGTGGCCATTCTCGGTGTCATATTCCCCTTCATACTGGGCTTCGGCCTGGTCTTCGCCTACGAGGTGTATTTCGTCCCCCATGACGACTGGTTCATACACGCGCTGTTCATGGCCGCCGCCATGGTGGCCACCTGCATCGGCATCACCGCCAGGGTCCTCACCGAGATGGGCGTGATGGACACGATCGAGTCCAGGATAATCGTGGGCGCCGCAGTGGTGGACGACATAATGGCGATGATAGTGCTGGCCGTAGTGGTCGGCATATCGGGCGCTGCGATGGCCGGCGGAGGACTGGACCTCGCCAGCATAGGGCTGACCATACTGATCGCGCTAATATTCGTGGCCTCCATACTCCTGCTCTGCGCCGGTATGCCCAAGATCAAGGAGAGGCAGATATGCCGCATGACCGAGAAGGGCATCCGCTGTCAGGAGAGGGACTGGCCACTCAAGCTCGAGCCATTCCCGCTGGCGATGCTGACCTGCCTCGGCCTTTCCGCGGTGGCGCTATCCCTCGGCCTGGCGGCCATCATAGGCGCATTCCTCGCCGGCATGCTCTTCGCCGAGTTCGCCCACGACAGGCTGGAGAGCAAGTTCAAGGGGATCAACGCCTTCCTGGTGCCCTTCTTCTTCGTCTACGTGGGCATGCGTGTGGAGATGGCCGGCTTCGTGGACATAATCCCGTTCGCCATCGCCACCATCGTGCTGGCTATCGTGGGCAAGTACGCTGCCGGTTATCTGGGAGTGACCATGACCGACAAGTCGTTGGGCAAGAAGTCCGGTGACATCGTGGGCATAGGCATGTCGCCCCGTGGTGAGGTGGGCATCATCGTCGCCGCCATCGGCCTCACCGCCGGCGCCATATCCCGCGACATGTACACCGTGGTGGTCTTCATGTCGATAATCACCGCTCTGATAGCGCCGCCCTGGCTGGCCAAGTCCTTCAAGAAGAAGTACTTGGACGATGTGACGGAAGGCCAGTAGGCGCATCGGCAAAACCTTTTCCATCCCTTTTTAATATTCAACGGCTGCAGCCATATTTAGGTCTCAATCAGAGGGCACCAAAAAAACTTTAATCCCTACATTCAAAACAACTTGCGGTGGACGTCATGCCCGACCTCGATGCGGCGGGGGACTTCCTCTATGAGGTGATGTCCCCCTTGGAGGACATGATGCTGTTGGAGGCAGCCCTAATCCAACTGTTCATCATATTCCTACTTGCCAGGGTATTCGCCGAGATATTCATCCGCATGGGGATGCTGGGCCAGATCGGGGAGATTCTCGCTGGGATACTCCTCGCCAACCTGATGATAGGCGATTGGACCCTGGCAAGCGGCCTGATGATAGAGTTCGACCCCCACGAACCGAGCGTATATCATGAGATATTCGAGGTCATAGCCAATCTTGGCGTCATCTTCCTTCTTTTCTTCGTCGGCCTGGAGACGAAGATGTCCGATCTGCGGGCGGTGGGGAGGCCCTCGACGGCCGTCGCCGTCCTGGGCGCGATAATCCCCTTCATATTGGGCTTCATGGTCATATACGTCTACGAGGTGCACATCGTCCCCCATCCCGACTGGTTCGACCATGCGTTGTTCATGTCGGCGGCGATGGTCGCCACCTGCATAGGCATAACCGCCCGGGTCCTGACCGAGCTGAACGTCATGGAGACCATCGAGTCCAAGATAATCATCGGCGCCGCGGTCGTCGACGACATCATCGCGATGATGATACTCGCCGTGGTGGTGGCGGTGGCGGGAGCGGGCGCCGCGAACGGGGGCTTGGACATCGCCGAACTGGCCTTGACCATAGCATTGGCGGTGGGCTTCGTCCTCTTCATACTGTTCTTCTGCGCCTACTGCCTGCCGCTGCTCAAGCACAAGCACCGCTGCCGCCTGACGGAGAAGGGCATCGTCTGCGACGAGAGGGAGTGGTCCCTGAGGATAGAGCCTTTCCCGCTGGCGATCATAACCTGCCTGGGACTCTCCGCCGTGGCCCTCACCCTCGGCCTGGCGGCCATAATCGGCGCCTTCCTCGCCGGCATGCTCTTCGCCGAGTACGCCCAGAAGGAGCTGGTGCCCAAGATAAAGGCGCTCAACGGCTTCCTGGTCCCGTTCTTCTTCGTCTATGTGGGCATGAGGGTGGAGCTGGACGGCTTCGCGCCGCTCATCCCGCTGACGATCGTGGTCATATTCCTGGCCATCTTCGGTAAGTACATTGCCGGCATAATAGGAGTGATGGGCACCGACAGGTCCCTGGGATTCCGCTCCGGGGAGATAGTCGGAGCGGGGATGTCCCCCCGCGGGGAGGTGGGCATCATCGTCGCCGCCATCGGCCTCACCGCCGGGGCGATCAGCCGGGAGATGTACTCCATAGTGGTCTTCATGTCGATATTCACCGCCATGATCGCCCCTCCATGGTTGGCGAGGTCGTTCAAGAGGAAGTACACCCAGGACGTGACCGAGGCACTGGACAAGCGTTAGCCATCGGCCTCATAGAGCGTTCAGGTATCAAATGCCGGAATGCGGACCTTGGGGCTTTGATAGATGGAAGGGCGGCGGCCGCAGGGCGACAGCAGAATTATTATGACGTCCTCGGCCCTCACGTCGGCCAGACGCTATTGGCGACGATCACAACTATGGAGAGTACAACGGCCATGCCCAGGACCACGTACGGGCTTATCTTGGGGGCCTTGTCGTCCTCGCTGTCGAAGTAGCGCACCAGGCCTGCGGAAGACTGGAATCCCTCGCTTTTCTTCTTCGCCATCGGGTAGACATGAAATATCTTCTCTATAAATACCTTGTCGCCCGGCCCCCGCCGACAAACAATTTATACCCTCCGGCTATAACAGCGGACGATAGCATGCATTGGGCAGACGTGGTCGCCAAGGAACTGACATCCGTCAAGGACGAGCATCTGATCTCCGCGGGCATCAGCCCAACGGGCTTCATCCATGTAGGGAGCCTGCGCGAAGCGGTCACCGCCGAGGCGGTGCGCAAAGCGCTTGCGGACCAGGGCGCCGATGTCAGGATGATTTACCTCATCGATTCATACGACCCTCTGCGCCGCCGTTACGATTTCCTCCCCGACAGGTTCGAGGACGAGGTGGGCAGGCCCATAAGCGACATCCCCTGCCCCTACGGATGCCACGACACCTACGCGGGCCACTTCATCAAGCCCTTCATGGACTCCATGGGCGACCTGGGCATCGACTGCGAGATATTCTGGACCCATGAGCTCTACCGGCGGGGCGAGTTCGCCGACGCGATCGATGCCAGCTTCCAGCGTCACGACCGGGTCCTGGAGATATTGAGCACCGTCACCGGCCGCAGCATGCCGGAAGGCTTCTACCCCTTCAGCCCCCTCTGCCCCACCTGCGGCCGTTTCAGCAATGGCGAGGTCCTCGGCTACGAGTACCCGCTGGTGAGCTACCGCTGCGGCTGCGGCGAAGAGGGCGAGGCGGACATCCGCAAGGGGGAGGGAAAGCTCAGCTGGAGGCTGGAGTGGCCGGCGAAGTGGGCCATCTTCGGGGTCAGCTGCGAGCCCTTCGGAAAGGACCATGCCGCCGCCGGCGGCTCCTACGACTCCGGCGTGCGTCTGGTGAGGGAGGTCTTCGACGCTGAGCCTCCCCTGCCCATACCCTACGAGTTCATCCAGCTCAAGGGCAAGGGTCAGATGCACAAGTCCACCGGCTCGGCGGTGTCAGGCGTTGACGCGCTGCGGATGACGCCCGCCTCGGTCTTCAGCTACACCATAACGAGGGTCAACCCGGAGAGGCACATCGACTACGACTCCGAGCTAGGGATATTGGACATGGTGGATGAGTACGACCGCATCGAGCGCTTGTACTACGAGGGCGGAGCTACCGACAAGGAGGAGGACCTGGTGCGCGCCTACGAGCTCTCCCAGCCCCACGGGCCGCGGGACGAGATGCCCATGCAGATACCCTACCGCCACCTGGTCAACGTGGTGCAGATATCGAAGGACTTCGATGACATCCTCGAGACCCTGAGGAGGACCGAGGACCTCGGGGGGATAAGCGTCAACGAGCTCAAGACTCTGGAGGAGAGGGTGGAATGCGTGAGGTACTGGCTCAACGCCTTCGCCCCGGAGAAGGTGAAGTACAGCATCGCGGAGGAGATGCCCGATGTCGCCGTGAGCGAGGAGGAGGCGGCGTTCCTCTCCCGGCTGCGGGAGGAGCTTCAGGGATGCGAATGGGCCGGTGACGCGATACACGACACCGTCTACGAGACCGCCAAGGAGAGCGGACTGGGGGCCAAGAAGGGGTTCCAGGCCCTGTACCGCATCTTCATCGAGAGGCGCAACGGGCCGAGGATGGGGTATTTCCTCGCCACGCTGGACCGGGATTTCGTCCTCCGCCGCATCGCCGAGGCCGCCAGCGCCTAGAGCCTTATGCCCATCTCCGCCAGCTTCTCGGGGAGATAGGTGTCGGTCACGAAATCGAGGCCGTACTTGGCCAGCGCCTGCTGCTCCGCCTTCTTGCCCATCTGCAGCATGGCCTCGATCTCCGAGCGCCAGAACTCGTCGTTGAAGCGCGGGTCCTTGAGCTCGCTCTTGAGGGCGGCGACGTCCTGCTCGGTGAGCTTGTCCGAAGGGAGGTCGTAGTTGAGGATGTCGCTGCTGGTTATGCCCACGTACTCGGCGCCCGGAGTTGCCAGGTAGTCGGAGATGTGCGCCGTCTTGATGGCGCCGTAGGCGATGGAGGCGAATATGCGGAAGGACCAGGGGTCGGCGTCGGTGAAGACCAGCACCGGAAGGCCCATCTCCTCGTTGAGGCGCTTCATGAACCTCCGGGTGCTGCGCGCCGGCTGACCCTTCAGGTGAAGGAGGAGGGCGTTGCTCTGCTCGTCGAACCCGTTCTCCACCAGGCGGTCGAACATACCGCCCGTCTCGATGGCGATGACGAACTCGGCGCCGCAGGACTTCATCTCGATCTTGTCCTTCTCCACCTTGAAGGGGATGCTGTAGCCGGAGTCGCCCACGTCGTCGCGGCAGTTGATGGTCTTCCTCTTGCCCTTGCGGTCGGTCTCGATGATGGTCAGGTCGCCGATGACGCGGGCGCCGTCCTCCTCCGGCCGCAGCTTGAAGTCCTCGCGCATGCAGCGGCTGACGATCTCCAGGTCCTCGGCGAGGAGGTTGCTCTCGTCCTGGGAGTTGAACTTGCCGTTGCCCCAGCCCTCGGAGATGTAATACATCTCCCTGAGGGTGGAGGAGTGCTGCTGGTCGATCATGTCGCGGATGAAGTCCACCATGTGCAGGGTGCGCAGCATCAGGGTGGCGCCCTTGATGGTCTTGGCGCTGCGATGGGCGGTGAGGTCCCCGTAGGTCCAGACGTTCTTGCGCGGGTCGAACTCGATGTTCTTCTTGGAGCGCAGGGCGAGGCTCATCTGCGGTATCTCCCCTCCATCTATCTGGTCGTACACCGATTCAGCGATGCGCAGCAGCTCGCTCAAAGCCCGCTCCTGCCTGTCAGTAATCGTCATTGAGAACCTCCTCCTGCTCCTCGTCGTCCTCCTCTTCCTCCGGATATGAGTCGGACTCGCTTATCTCCATCCCCTTGATGCCCCAGTCCCCGGGCAGGGGGTCGGCGCCCATGATCATGGCCGGGTTCAGGCCCGAGACGAATATGTCCGTCTCCTCGAAGACGTCGGACAGCTCGCCGTCGAGCTGGAAGCGGAGCTCGGTCCTGGCCGAGGGTGCCAGGTCCTTGATCTCCCAGGTGGTCTTGCCGTCCTCCTTCACCTCCACCAGCCTGCTGTCGAGCACGGTCTCGTTCAGGCAGCTGCGGGGAAGGGTGCTGTGGAGCATGAAGCTCTTCGGGGATGTGGTGTAGTTGTATATGTTGTAGCAGACCTCGCGCAGCCCGCCGTTCTCCATCACTGAGCTCGGCTCGATCCAGACGACGTTCATTATCTTGGTGATGGTGGCGTCGAGGCTGGGAACGGGGCGCCGCAGCATGGCGGCGCTCTTGCTGGCTATCTCCGGCAGTATCTGCTGCACCACGTCGAACTTGGCGCGGGTCTTCTTCTTCCGCTCCTTCTTGTTGAGATGGCTCTTGAGGCTGCGGGCGCAGAGGCGGAGGGCGAGGCCCACCTCCTTCTGGATCTCCTCCAGGTTGGCCACCGCCTCCTTGCCCTCGGAGGTGAAGGGCACCTTGGTGGAGGCGATGTGAACCGTTATTATCGCCGGGCCGTAGGGGATGCCCCTGCCGCCGCGCTGCTCCAGGCCGTAGTTCCTCCAATCGATGGACTCCACCGCCTTGGTGATGGCGCAGGCCCCCTGCTGGTAGAGCAGGGGGACGCGGTTGGCGAAGCGCAGTATGCTCACCTGGCCGTCGCGGGGGAGCTCCCCGCCGTAGACTATCCCCGCCTCGACGACGAAGGGGTTGCCGTTGGCCACCCGCGGCGCCCGGGTCACCGGCGGGGCGTAGTACTCGGGGCGCTGCCCCTCTAGCACATGCTTCAGCCCCTTCTTTATCAGGTCCTCGCCGATGGGGGAGAGGCAGTCGGTGGGAGGGGCCATGATCTTCACCTTGGCCACCGCGGCGATGAGGCGGCGGGCCTCCTCCCTTCCCAGCGAGGAGGGCTTCGTCCTCTCCCCGATCTCCGACCGCTCGAGGATCTCGTTGGCGACGCGTTCGCTGATGCGGCTGAAGTCGTTCTTGAGGAAGCTCTTCACCGTCTTCTGCTTGGTGTCGCGGGCCAGGCGCATCATGTCCCCTATCTCCAGGCCCTGGATGTGCGGCTTCACCTCCTTGGGCTTGGGAGGCATCTTGGTGGTGGCGCGGGCGAAGGTGTAGGACCTGCCGTCAGGGTCGGTGTAGCCGATCTCCGCATGGGGGTTGACGATGGCGGTGTTCTTCAGGTATTCGAAGATGGACTGCTTCCCTTTTACGTAACGCCCGCGGATGTAGTACTCGATGCGGGTCCCGTGCTCCTTGTCCGGCCATATGAAGGGCTGGTCGTTGGTGACGTTGGGGCGGTTCCGCTTGGTGTCGACGGTGATGTCCATCAGCCAGGCGGTGTCCTCCTCCTCTATCTTGGACATCAGCCGCGCCGGCTTGCCGGTGGTTATGTTGCCGTACATGACGGTGGCGGATATGCCTATGCCCTGCTGGCCTCTAGACTGGCATTGGGCATGGAAACGGGAGCCGAAGAGCAGCCGGCCGAACACGTTGGGCATCATGCCGTGCACGATGCCCGGGCCGTTGTCCTCGATAATTATGTGGAACTCCTCGTCCTCGTCGCTGCGCTGCACCGAAACCATGATGTCGGGCAGGACGCCGGCCTCCTCGCAGGCGTCGAGGGAGTTGTCCACCGCCTCCTTTATGCCGATGAGCAGCGCCTTGGCGCGGGAGTCGAACCCTAGGATGTGCTTGTTCTTCTCGAAGAACTCGGTTACCGATATCTCCTGCTGCTTCCCGGCCAGGTCGCTGGCTATGGAGCGTTTGGAGCTGGCCCTGGGCCTCTCGTCCTCTGAGTGCATCCGGACATATGAAGGGCTGGAGGGCTCTTAAAACTTGCCAATCGCCCTCAGTCCTCGAACTCCTCGCCGCAGCTGGGGCAGAAGGTGGCCTCGTCGTCCACCGTCGCGCCGCATTCCGAGCACACGAACTCGTCCTCCTTCGGCTCAGGCTCCTCCTTGGCCATCTGTGGGGGCGGGATGTACTGCGGTATCTCGCGGCCGCATCCGGGGCAGGTCTCGGCATCCTTGCTCAGCGGGGTCTTGCACTTGACGCAGGGGCGCCCTTCCCGGGGCGGTATCCTCCCCTGCTCCTCCATGCGCTCCACCGCCCTGTCGATGTTGCGGCGCATCCACCAGGATATGAAGGCCAGGAAGAAGAACGGAAGCCCGACCAAGGTGAAGATGTTGTTGAAGTTCTGCGTGAAGTAGAACCAGGCGGCGTCCATGGGCCCCTTGGTGTTCGGGCCCTCTCCGTCGGACGTCCGGTAATCCTCATTCTCCGCGCTGAAGTAGAAGAAGTAGATCTCCCCCTCGTCCAAGGGAACGAGGACGCTGTAGACCTCCCCGCCGTCAGGGAGCTGTTCGATCCTCGACATCGAATGGTTTTCCAAGAGGTCGCCGGCGGCGGCCTCCAGGTACATGACCTGTATCACGCCCACGTGGACCCTCACATCGCTGAGGTTCCCGTGGACCGTGACGGTGTAGTTGTAGACGCCGTCCTCGGCGATGCCGTAGGGCGATACCCAGCCGTCCACCAGCTCCCCGTCGGCGGAGGAGACGGGGCCGCTGGCGCCGTCCTCGTAGTAGCTCCAGGACATGAAGAAGGCCATCGAGGTGACGATCATCACGAACGCGACGCCCCACACCATCAGCTTCTTGATGTCGCGCAGCCCGAAGTTTCGCGGTATGATGTAGCCGGCGACGGCTATCAAAAGGGTGGCCATGCACAATGTGCCGTCCCTCTCCCCCACCAGGAGGAAGGCGGATATCGCCAAGGCCAGCACCAGGCCGACGGGGACGGCGTACTTGCTCTGCATGAATGCCACGGCCTTGCTCTGGGGCTGCTCCTCGGACATCTCCACCGCATTGCGTATTGAATCCTTAAACGTTGCCTAAGCGGAAATGATTGTTTTATATCGGAGTAGGAATTCTCCGATATCGGAGCGTCATAATGGCCAAGACCATCGAGGAACAGATCAAGGAACTCGAGGACGAGATCAGCAACACCAAGTACAACAAGGCCACCCAGGCCCACATCGGTAAGCTGAAGGCCAAGGTCGCCAGGTTGAGCGCCGAGAACGAGAAGAGACGCT
Source organism: Methanomassiliicoccaceae archaeon (assembly GCA_003550345.1). Lineage (GTDB taxonomy): Archaea > Thermoplasmatota > Thermoplasmata > Methanomassiliicoccales > Methanomethylophilaceae > PWHV01. Next base: position 6,162 of record PUJZ01000029.1, on the reverse strand, counting down.
CCGCCAAAGGCCCCAGCAAAGGGTATGGGGTGAAGAAGGCGGGCAACGCCACCGTCGCACTCATAGGCTTCCCCAGCGTGGGGAAGTCGACGCTCCTCAATCAGCTCACCGGCGCCAAGAGCGAGGTGGGGGACTACCACTTCACCACCCTGGACGTGGTCCCTGGGGTGATGCAGCACAAGCACGCCAAGATCCAGATACTCGACATGCCCGGGCTGATCCGCGACGCCTCCCGCGGCAAAGGCCGCGGCCGCGAGGTCATCGCCGCCGCCCGGTCCGCAGACGTCATCCTGTTCGTGGTCGATGTGTTCGACCCCAACCTCAATGTGCTCATCAAGGAGCTTGAGGACGCCGCCATACGCCTCGGACAGGAGGCGCCGGACGTGGTGGTCACGCCATCGGACCGCGGCGGCATCAGCGTGCTGAGCACGGTTAAGCTGACGAAGATCGACGAGGACCTGGCCCGGGGGATGGTCTCCGCCTTCGGCTATGTTAACGCCAACGTGGTGATCAGGGATGACATCGACGAGGACCAGCTGCTGGATGTGCTGGCGGGGAACCGCGTGTACATCAAGGCGCTCATCGCTGTCAACAAGATAGACCTGGCGGACCCCTCCATGCTGCCGTCGGTCTATGAGAGGCTTCCCGACTACCCCAAGGTCCCCGTCTCCGCCCAGGAGGGCACGGGCATCGAGGAGCTCAAGGACGCCATGTTCGAGACCATCGACCTGATCAGGGTCTACATGAAGCCCCAGGGCCAGGAGGCGGACCTGGAGGAGCCGCTCATAGTGAAGCGGGACAGCGACATCGGCGAGGTCTGCGACCAGATCCACCGCACCTTCCGGCCCAACTTCCGCTATGCCAACATATGGGGCCCCAGCGCCAAGTTCCCCGGGCAGATGGTGGGCATCGACCACGTGGTGAAGGACGGTGACATAATATCCATCATCGTCAAGCGCTGAGCCGAACAAACAATTAATACCCAATCCCTAATCTCCTGGTCGATGATACAGCGTCCGCGGGGCACCAGGGACTTCCTGCCCGAGGAGATGGAGCGCCGCCGCCACTACGAGCAGATTCTGCGCCAGGTGGCCTGCTCGCACGGTTTCCGCGAGGTCTCCACCCCCATATTCGAGAACACCGAGCTGTTCACCGCCAAGTCCGGCCCCAACATCGTGGAGGAGATATACTCCTTCGAGGACAAGGGCGGACGCGAGATAGCGCTGCGCCCGGAGGTCACCGCCTCGGTGATACGCATGTTCATCAACGAGATGACGAGCGCCCCCCGGCCGCTGAAGCTGTTCTACTTCGGCCAATGCTTCCGCTACGAGCGGCCGCAGAGCGGCCGCTACCGCGAGTTCTATCAGTTCGGCGCGGAGATAATCGGCGCCCCCAACGCTGAGACGGATGCCGAGGCCATCGCCCTCGCCGCCGCCATGGTCGAGGCACTGGGCCTGAGGGAGTACGACCTCAAGGTGGGGCACATCGGCATCCTGCGCGGCCAGCTGGCGGAGCTGGGCGTGCCTGCGGACGCGGCGGGGGAGATACTGCAGAAGCTGGACAAGAAGCTATATGACGAGGCGGCCCCCCTGCTCCGGTCCCACGGGGTCCAGGAGGACGGCATCGAGTCCGTCTTCGCCACCACCCAGGTGGCGGGGGGCAAGGAGCTGCTCTCCGAGATAGGCGGCGAGCCCGGCCGTTACCTCAACGAGCTCTTCCGTTTCCTCGATGCCTACGGCATCGATGATGTGGCCATAGACCTGGGGACCGTCCGCGGCCTGGACTACTACACCGGCGTGGTCTTCGAGGTCGAGGCACCTTGCCTGGGGGCGGAGAAGCAGGTATGCGGCGGCGGCTCCTACACCCTGTCGGAGGTCTTCGGGGGGGAGCCGGTCTTCTCCACCGGCTTCGCCATCGGATTCGACCGGATACTGCTCGCTCTGGAGAGGGAGGAGCATGCCTTCGACGGGAAGAAGCTGGATGCCTACGTGCTCCCCACCGGCGAAGAGACCCGCGAGGAGAGCTTCCGCATAGCCGCCCGCCTGCGGCGCGAGGGCCTGAGCGTGGACGTGGACCTGATGAGGAGGAAGATGTCCAAGGCCATGAAGCAGGCCGCCGCCACCGGGGCCCGCTTCGCGGTCATAGTCGGCAGCAAGGACCTGGCTGAAGGGGCGGTGACCATCCGCGACATGGATAGCGGCGAGCAGTCGCTGGTGCCCTTGGAGGGCCTGGCGAAGGCGCTGTCAGCGTGAGGCTTCGTTCAGCTTCTCGTTGAGGAGGGCATCGGCCCTGACGATCATCGGGTGCTCGCGGCCGACATGCTGGAAGGAGGTCTTGGGAATGCCCGCGGCCAAAGCGGCGGCGTCGTCCCTGAGGACCTTCAAGTGCCCCGCCCTGACGCGGTACTCGCCCCGCATCTGCTTCACCACCAGCTCCGAGTCCAGAACGAAGACCGCCTCCTCAGCGCCGTAGGAGCTGGCCATTACTATGGCCGCGATCAGCCCCCGGTACTCCGCCTCATTGTTGCTGGCCTCGCCGATGAACTCCGCCTTCTCGTACATGACGAAGCCGTCGTCCTTGCAGGCGACCACCGCGTAAGCCGCCGGGCCGGGGTTGCCGCGGGCGCCGCCGTCGGAATAGAAGACCATCTTCATGTCAGCGCCTCATCCCTCGACCGTGCGGTTGTGCTCATCGACCACGATGACCTTGGGTTCGATAGGCGAATCGGTGAGCTCGTAGCCGATGATGATTATCCGGTCCCCCGGCTCGGCGAGCCGGGCGGCGGCCCCGTTTATGGCCACGATGCCGCTGCCCACCTCGCCCTCGATGGTGTAGGTCTCGAAGCGGGCCCCGTTGTTGAGGTTGGCGACCTGGACCTTCTCCCCTGGCCAGATGTCGACCGCTTTCATGAGCTCGGAGTCGATGGTGATGCTGCCGACGTATCCTAGCCTGGTCTCGGTGACCCTGGCCCTATGGATCTTTCCACGCAGCACCCATCTCATATTGCATTCTCAAGCTGAACGCCTAAATTAATCTTTCTGTCGGACCATTAACACGAATTGGTTATGGAAATAGCAAAACAATTAAACACTTTAACACGATTATCGGATTTGGTGCTACCTTGAACACAAAGATACTGGTAGGTATAGTGGTGGCGGTAATGCTGCTGTCTGTCATGGGTCTATTGCTCGTTGCGGACCAAGATGATGGGGCCACGGGCGAGTTCGTCGTTGTCGATGACAGAGGGGAGCTGTACCGCTTTGATGAGCCAGCAGAAAGAATAACTTCCCTGGCAAAACCACTCACTCAAATACTGATAGAAATCGGCGCCGGTGACAAACTGGTCGGCGTGGACACTTTCAGCGTCGATCTGCAGGACGACTACCCTGGGATTGACCTAGAAGACATCAGTCTTGGGGCCAGCGCATGGGGCGTCAATGCCGAAACGGTTCTGGCAACCGAGCCGGACGTGGTATTGATCTATAACTACGGCAGCCTTGCCAACATAATAAAAACAATGGAAGGTCTCGGTCTGAAGGTTCTCGCTTTCACGCCGGAAAGCTACGGCGCCGTTTATGAGCTGGTAGGCAAGATGGGGGACCTCAGCGGAAAAACCGATGAGGCCGCAGATGCGATGGAATTGATGGCGAGCACAAAGACCACCATCGATGAAGCCGTCAAGGATATGGATGAAAAGGACAAACCCCGGGTCTACTTCGAACTCGGCACCGGAACCCATAACACAGTGAATCAGGGATCGATAACGGATGTCTTGATATCGATGGCCGGGGGTGTCAATGCGGCAAGGAACGAAACTATGGGGTCACACTACAAGCCCTCCAAGGAAACAGTTGTTTCCTGGGATGTAGACATAATCATTGTGGAAGAGAAGCACCCCGAGTCCGATGCCAACCTTGTGGCTAAGTACGACAACCCCAGTTCGCCTGAGCCAGAGATATTCAGGCTGACCCACGGATACAACACCTATGACCTCAATCTCGTCAAGGGACTGATGCAGATGGCGGAGTATCTCCACCCCGATCTCTTCGACTTCAGCTGAGACGGAACCAAACCTTTTTTTTTATAACTATTTATAAAACATGGCCATATACGGGCAGGATCCCCATGATCGATGAAGCGATTGAATCCATCAACAGGAGAAGGGCCAGGTGGACCCTTACTCTCATCTCTCTCTTCATCATTCTAGTCGTCTCTGTTTACTACTCGGTCTCCAAAGGCCCCATAGAGATCACATTCATGGAATTTCTCTACGCCCTTGTAGGCCGTGGAGAGCCAGTTCATGAGAAGGTCATATGGCAGCTAAGGATGCCCCGGGTCATGATGGCAGTATTCGTGGGCATGGGCCTGACTGTGGCTGGAGTAGGCATGCAGGCCCTTTTCAAGAACCCCATGGCGTCTCCTTACATATTGGGGCTCTCTTCAGGAGCGGCTTTCGGTGCCGCTGTGGCGATGGTCATCGGAATCACCATTATCCCCGGCCGTTTGGCGATACCGTCGATGGCGTTCATATTCTGTTTCATAACTCTCATGATAGTGTACAACATCGCCCGCAGCCACGGCAGGGTCCCCGTGGAGACGCTGCTTTTGGCGGGGATTGCAGTAGGGGCCTTCTTTTCCGCGCTGGTGTCTCTTCTGACATACCTTGCCGGGGATGAGTTGGAAGGCATCGTGTTCTGGATGATGGGCGACCTTAGCCAGTTCGGATGGGACAACTTCATCATTGTTATGCCTCTGGTGGTCATCGGGGTGGTGGCCACGTACTACTATTCGCGAGAACTGAACGCCATGATGCTGGGGGACCACCATGCCATGAACCTTGGCATAGAGGTCAACAAGGTCAGGTTCAATGTGCTGATAGCCTCCGCACTGATGACCGCTGCCGCGGTGTCCTTCGTGGGCATCATCGGCTTCGTAGGGCTTGTCATACCGCATATCGTGAGGATGATAGTGGGGCCCGACCACAGGATACTGATTCCCGCATCCGTCATGGCCGGTGCGATATTCCTGGTACTATGCGACATCATCTCCCGCATAGTCATGTACCCTGGAACATTGCCTATTGGAATCATAACCGCCTTGATCGGAGCGCCGTACTTCATCTACCTTTTGAGGAGAAGGAGGAGGGAGATCGGATGGTAGACATACTCGACATAGACGACATCTCATACGATTACACCGGTTCGGTCGTGATAGAGGAAATCGGCTTCCAAGTCGCCGCCGGAGAGGTCTTCGGAATATTGGGGCCGAACGGATCCGGCAAGACAACGCTCCTCAAGATCCTGAACCGCAACCTGAGGTCAAAAACGGGCACGGTCCTCATCGAACATGAGGACCTGTCCAGACTGACCAAGAACGAGATCGCCAAAAGGATGGCGGTGGTCCCGCAGAACAACGAGATATCGTTCGCCTTCACTGTTACGGACATCGTGATGATGGGGAGGATGCCTTCATTGGAGCGTTTCCAGATGGAGAGCGAAGAGGACCTCAGAATAGTGTTCGATGCGATGGAGAAGACCAAGACCCTGCAGTTCGCCAACCGCTTCATCAACCAGCTGAGCGGTGGGGAGAGGCAGAGGGCGATAATCGCACGAGCGCTGGCCCAGCAACCAAAGATTATCCTGATGGACGAGCCCACCCTCCATCTCGATGTGAACCATCAGCTGGAGGTTCTGGATATGGTCCACCGCCTCTCCCGTGAACAGGGAATGACCGTCATAATCGTGTCCCACGACCTCTCGCTGGTGGCCCGCTACTGCGACAAGATGATACTCATCCACGACCACAGGATCGAGGCCGCTGGAGGGGTCGACGCAGTCCTTACTCCCGAGAATATGCGCAAGGTGTTCAACATCGAGGCATCATTGGATTACGATGAGAGGATCGGCAAGAACACGGTTACCATAATCAGGCCTTGCTGAGGAAACCGAAATCCCCGGATCCCGAGCTGCAAGGGTGTAGCTACAATTTTCTAGGGGCTTTTCATTTATAAACTATATATAAACGATATTTAAAGGGGAGCTATTATATACATGTAGCTCAATATGTGTAATACCATGACCATACGCTACGAGAAGCGCAACGGCCGCATGTACGCCTACAGATGCACTTCCAAGAGGGTGCCAGGGAAGAAATATCCTGTCT
>PUJZ01000056.1 GCA_003550345.1 Methanomassiliicoccaceae archaeon | reverse complement strand
TCCAGACCGGCGAGGGCTATCGCCGCTACGAGCTGACAGAGGACGGCCTCTCCCCCCGGGGGGTGCCCGGCCACGGGCAAGGCCTGGTGAGGTTGGATTCCGACGAGCACGATGAGCACGGCCACATCACCGAGGACCTGCTTCACATGCGGCCGGCGATGGTGGAGAAGCGGGTCCACAAGCGCAGGGCGCTGTTGGAGGAGATGCTTGAGCCTCCCACCCTCCATCCCGGAGAGGCCAAGAGCTACGTGATATGCTGGGGATCCAACCACAACGCGGTCAAGGAGGCGGTGGACATCGTAGGCTCTCCCGACCTGGCGATGATGCATTTCCATCAGGTCTATCCGCTCCACGAAAGCGTCAGCGGCCTACTGGCCTCGGCGGATAGGACGCTCATCGTCGAGAACAACGCCACCGGCCAGTTCGCTGACGTCCTAAAGCTTCATGCCGACCACCGCATCCCGAAAGAGAGCCGGCACCTTCGCTACTCCGGCAGCCCCTGGTCGGTGGAGGAGCTGGTCTCCCTGCTAAGGAAGGAGGGGTTCTGAATGAGCGACCAGAGCGATTACGACATGCCCCACTCCAAGGCCTGGTGCCCTGGATGCGGGAACTTCGGCATCCATCGCAGCCTCAAGGAGGTCCTGGCGGAGCTGGAGATAGCGCCGGAGGAGCTGGTCCTGGTGTCCGGCATAGGCCAGGCAGCGAAGCTCCCCCAGTACACCAGGGCGCACATGTTCAACGGCCTGCACGGCAGGTCATTGCCGGCGGCCATGGCCATCAAGGCCTGCAACCCTGGCATGACCGTCATCGTCAGCTCCGGGGACGGCTGCACTTACGGCGAAGGCGGCAACCACTTCCTGGCGCAGATACAGCGCAACCCGGACATCACCAACATCGTCCACAACAACATGGTCTACGGGCTGACCAAGGGCCAGGCCTCGCCCACCTCGCTGAAGGGCATGAGGACCAAGGTGCAGACCGTGGGAGTGACCAATGAACCGTTCAACCCTCTGGCGGTGGCCATCGCCATGGGGGCGACGTTCGTCGCCCGTGTGTACCAGGGGGACCGCGAGCGAACGAAGGAGGTGATGAGGGCGGCGATAAGGCACCGAGGCTACGCTTTGATCGACATCTTACAGGAGTGCGTGGCGATGAACAAGGTGAACACCTCCCAATGGTACAAGGACCACACCTACCCGCTGGAAGGCCACGACCCCGGCGACAGGACCGAGGCCTTCAGGAGGGCATTGGAGACGGAAAGATATCCCACCGGTATCTTCTACCGTGAGGAGGGGAGGCCCACATTCGAGGACACGCTGCCCGCCCATCAGGCTACGAAGGAGCCGCTCTACAAGAGAACTGTGGACATGGACCGCCTCAAGGATTTGCTGGACTCCGCGCGGTCGATCTGAGGGCGCAGCCGTTCGCTCCGGAAATATTACAACTTGCGTTCGTCATCAGTGCGGCCGCGAATTACCGCGGCGACAACATCCGCAACGGGGCTCGATCCGGACTTGCAATGCGGATCGACTCATATGTTCCACACCAGGACGCCGAGCAGCATGCCCACCACCCCGAATATGACGCCCACCGCCATGGCCATCATCCCCAGCTGCACGTCGCCGCGGCGGTAGCCCATGTAGCCGAGCGCCACCGCCGCCAGCGCGAAGAGCGGAGGGAACGCCACCAGGGCCAGCACGGCGAAAGCGAACGCCGATACGCTGTAGGTCCGGCCGTCATGCTGGAGGAATCCCTTGGAATAGCCCTCCTTCCGGTAGTAGCCTCCCTCGGGGGCGGCCTCATGCTCAACCGGCCTGCCGCATTGTTCGCAGGCCTCCGTGCCCGCCGCCAACTCCAGGCCGCAATCGGCGCAATAAGACATTTTTGCCACCGGTTAACAGTCGGCGCCCGCCTATTTAGCGGTTTCCTTCCCCATCGGAACAGGAACGGACTGGGCGCGCATAAGCACTGACGCCGCGGCTCATAGCAGACGGTTCACCAGATAGGGGGCCGACAGCGTGGTCGCCGGTATGAGGACCCAAACCCTCCCCTCCAGGACATTGTAGTCCGCCAGCAGCCTCTCCCAGCTGTGCCCGAAGACGTAGTGGCCGGCGAGGAACTCGAAGGCTATGGTGGTGAGCGTCCATAGGACTCCCGTCAGCAACGCCTCCTGGGGGCTCAGCTCCATGGGGCCGAAGCGGAGGAGGACGTAGGTGAACAGCAGGATGACCGCCATCAGCGTCACGGTGCTCACCTGATGGGCGGCGAGATCGCTCATGAGTCCGCCGTACACCTCCTGCCTTATGACGCCGTTGGCGATGGCCAGGGCAATGAGCATCAACCAGGAGCCGAACACGAAGGCCAGGAACTTGGGGCTGAGCACGACCCGCTCATATATTCACACTGTTTAAACTTTTCTGAGAGGGCGGAGGCATACGTTTAACCATCCGTAGGCCATGCCTCCCCACCAGAGGCTCTGAGGATGGGCGGCAAGAGGGATACGACCAGGCTCCGCAGCGAGGCGGAGCTGCAGGCCCAGGGCGAGTCCCTGGCGCTCATACGCGATCTGCTCCGTGAGCACGGCGTGGAGCCGATGATATCCGACGGCACGCTGCTGGGGGCGCTGCGCGAGAGGGATTTCATCAACTGGGACTGGGACGCTGAGATGTTCCTCTTCCACGATGAGGTGAAGAACAAGACCGGCGACCTTCTGAGGGCCTTTCGCTCCTCCGGCTTCAAGATAGTCAGGGTACACAGGCGAAGGAAGGCCTGGAAGATCACCTTGAGGAAGGACGGCGACTTCGAGTACGAGCTGCGGGCATGGAGCGCCGACGGCGAGCACTACGTCCGCGACGGCTTCCGCATACCCCGCCGCCTGATGGAGGGCCGAAGGGAGGTCACGCTCCGGGGCGAGACCTATTCCGCGCCGCTTCGCTCCGAGGAGTACCTTGAACACCTGTACGGCGATTGGAGGACTCCGATGCGGAGCTCGGAGAAGGACGATTACCTCACCGAGGACTTCCGCCCCCCCGAGACCCGGCCGCACAAGATCCTCCATTCCAAGCTCGGGGAGCTCAGGAGGAGATGGTTCCCTGACCGTTAGAGGCCGGAGACGAAAGCAGATAAGGCGCTTGACTTGCTTCTGCAAGCATCGGAGGGCCAAGGAAAGGTTATTCTATTCTGAAACGGTTCAGAAGCCGGTATTCACATGAGCTCCAAGGTCAGAGTGAACAGCAACGTCTGCAACAAGACCTCGACTATAGAGGTGAGCATGAACGAGAACTGCGGCTTCGACGTGCATATCGAATCGGAATGCCAGAACATCCGCCGTTTCGCCGAGTTCGTCAAGGAGCTCAGCATGGACGACCTCACCGACAAGAAGAACAGCCTGGTGATCAAGACCTACCAGGAGCAGGAGATGAGCGCCAACTGCCTGGTGCCCGCCGGCATACTCACCGCCGCCTGGATGGAGTCGGGGATGATCTCCAAGAACCGCTTCAAGGCGGTGGAGAGGAACTGCGTGGAATACGTCGAATGACGCCAGGGCGCCGAGGGCGGTGGATGCGCCCCTGCCCGACCAATCAAAACGTATATTCAGATTAATTAAATTTATTCCACATGGCGCTGGGCCGTCTGCGAAGTCCTCTCCCGCATCGCCTGCGGCGGGCTCGCCGCGAACGGCCGCCGTCGCGGACAGCGGCGTCCGTCTAACCATTATATAGTGCGTAAAGGCAACCCTTTGCAAGGTGTTTATCTTGAGCGAGAACGCAAGCGCATCACAGGCCTCTGAGGAGGCCGTATACCTGAACCTGAGGAAGTGGAACGCCGCCTTGGGCGTGCTGCACTTCATACAGGGCGTAATAATGGTTCTGGTGAGCGAGAAGTTCGTCGTGGACATCAAGACCTACTTCCTGGGCCCGCTGAACGCCGGGTTCGGGACGACGACGGAGACCGTGTTCTCCCTGAACCTGGGACCCGCCGTCGCCGCCTTCCTGTTCATGTCGGCGATCGCCCACTTCACCATGGCCGGGCCCCTGTACGGGTGGTACGTGGCCAAGCTGAAGGAGAAGATCAACTACATCCGCTGGATAGAGTACTCGTTCTCATCCTCATGGATGCTGGTCATCATCGCCCTGCTCTGCGGCATATTCGACCTCGGCGCTCTGATACTGATATTCGGCAGCTGCGCGGTAATGAACCTCTGCGGCATGCTGATGGAGATGAGGAACCAGAACCGCGAGGAAGTTGACTGGATGCCCTTCTGGGTCGGCTGCATCGCCGGCATACTGCCATGGATAGTCCTGTTCCTCTACTTCTTCGGGGCGATCCTCGGGGCCACCGACGCCGTCCCCACCTTCGTCTACGGCATCATCATCAGCCTCTTCGTTGTGTTCAACGTCTTCCCGCTGAACATGGTGCTGCAGTACAAGAGGGTCGGCAAGTGGGCGGACTACCTCTACGGCGAGAGGGGATACATGATCATGAGCCTGGTGGCGAAGACATTGCTGGCCTGGCAGGTCTGGAGCGGCACCCTGGCACCGATGTGAGAGGCCATGACAAACCCCTTAAACCCATTTTTATTCAAAATCATGCGACCTCTATAAGTCAGTCTTTTCAACCGGGAGGCGTCCTTAACCTTCTTCGACCAACCATCAAAGGTCCCTATTTTGGGCAAGGGAACTGATTTTTACCTTCGCGTTGTTCCTTGCATGATGACCCCGGACCTAAGCGAGGAGCTCAGAAGGACGGCAAAGGAGATGGGCATCGAGTTTTTCGGCGTGGCCCCCGCGGCCGGCTTCGATAACGAGGGATACCAGTGGGGCCGTCCGCAGGGGATCATGCCCGCGGCGGACTCGGTCATAGTGCTGGCGGTCAAGGTGCCCCGCGGCTGCATCGACCCCCTGCCCCACGCGCGGGCGGAGTACACCAACACACTACTCGCCGGAACTGTCACGCTGCGAATGGCCGCTTTCCGCATCGCCCAGGCACTCGAAGACAGAGGCCACAAGGCCAGCATTGTGCCGGTGGAGGGGAGCGAGTTCGGCTACTGGTACGCGGACAAGGAGACCCTCAAGGCCGATGTGTCGGTGAAGTACGCCGCCTATCTCGCCGGAATGGGGAGCTACGGCGTTAGCAACCTCCTCCTATTCCCCGGCATAGGGCCGCGGGTGAGGATGACCGCCGTGGTCACCGACGCCATCCTCGAGAAGGGCGCTCCCCCGCCAAGGTTCAAGGATCCGCGCTGCGACGACTGCCTCGCCTGCGTTAAGGTCTGCCCCGCCGGAGCGCTGCATGCGGACGGCTCCATATCGCGGCAGCGCTGCAAGGAGTACATGTTCTCCACCCTCGAGGGCCTGAGGTGCGGCCTCTGCGTCAAGGCCTGCGCGGACGTCTTCGAAGGATAAGGTTCAAACCCGTTGGGAGAACCAGTCCACGCAGCGGGCGATCCCCTCGCGGATGTCAACCTCGGCCTCCCATCCCAGGAGCTCCTTGGCCTTGGACGTGTCCGCCAGCGTGTGGGCGGCGTCGCCCTTCTCCTTGCCGCTGTGCTCCACGATGGCGGGCTTGCCCACCGTGTCCGCTATCAGCGATATGAGGTCGTTGACGGAGATGCTGCTGCCGGCGGCGATGTTGAAGGACTCGCCGCTCACGTCCGACGTGGCAGCCAGGTAGTTGGCGCGCACCACATCGTCCACATAGGTGAAGTCGCGGGTCTGCTCCCCGTCGCCGAAGATGGTTATCTTCTCGCCTTTGAGTATGGCGTTGGTGAAGCGGTTGATGCCCATGTCCGGCCGCTGCCGGGGGCCGTAGACGGTGAAGTAGCGCAGAGATACGGTGGGTAGGCCATGGTTCTTCCAGTAGAGGTAGCAGAGGTTCTCCGCCGCCAGCTTGGACACCCCGTAGGGGGATATGGGCCTGACGAGGCGGTCCTCGCGCACCGGGAGCTCCGCGTCCCCGTACACCGAGGACGTGGAGGAGTAAACGAACTTCTTCAGCTCACGGTCCTTGTAGAACTCCAGCAGACGCTGGGTGGCCAGTATGTTGTCGCGGATGTAGGTGTCGAAGCTCTTCCCCCAAGAGGCGCGCACGCCCGCCTGTGCCGAGAGGTGGAACACCGCGTCCACGTCGGGGAACTCCTCCATGTCGACGATGTCGTCCTCGAGCATCGAGAAATCCGGGCTCTCCCTCGCCGCGGCGATGTTCCTCTCCTTGAGCTCCCTCGAGTAGTAGCTGGAGAACCTCTCTATGCCGATGACCTCATGCCCCTCGGCGAGGAGCCGGTCGGTGAGGTTGCTCCCTATGAATCCGGCGCAGCCGGTGACCAGTGCTCTCATCTTCTCATCACTTCTCCCATATAGCGCAACAGGTCCTCGCGGAGCCCGTCCTTCTCCAGCGCCGCGTCGATTATCGCCTCGAGATAGCCGAGGGCGCTGCCGGTGTCATAGCGCCGGCCTTTGAACTTGTAAGCGTACACCGGCTGCCGCCCCTTCAGCAGGCGGATGGCGTCGGTGAGCTGCACCTCGCCGCCCACTCCCGTGGGCGTCTCCTTGAGGCAGTCGAATATCTCGGGGGTGAAGACGTAGCGGCCGATGGCGCCGGTGTTGGAAGGCGCCTCTCCCACTGGCGGCTTCTCCACTATGTCATCGATGCGATAGAGGGAGGGGGCCTCCTCCCTGCCGCTGATTATGCCGTAGTTGCTCACCATCTCCGGCGGCACTTCCTCCACCGCGATCACCGATGCTGACCTTTCCTCGTTTATGTTGATGAGCTGCCGGGTGCAGGGGTTGTCGTTCCTGATTATGTCGTCGCCCAGAAGGACGGCGAAAGGCTCTCCGGAGATGTGCTTCTCCGCCTGCAGCACCGCATGGCCAAGGCCTTTGGGCTCCTTCTGCCTGATGTAATGCAGGTCGGCCATCGCCGAGATCTCCTGCACCAGCTGCAGATACTTCTCCTTGCCGTTGCTGGACAGGTGCATCTCCAGCTCTGGTGCGTCGTCGAAGTAGTCCTCGATTGCCCTCTTTCCCCGGCCGGTTATGATGATTATGTCCTCCACTCCGGAGGCCAGCGCCTCCGTCACCACGAAGTGGATGACCGGCACGTCGATGATGGGGAGCATCTCCTTGGGCATCGATTTGGTCACCGGCAGGAATCTGGTCCCCAGTCCGGCGGCGGGTATCACCGCTTTCCTCACCTTTTTCACCAGCACACCCCCTCATAGACCGCAGCGCTCTTTGCCTTTTCCACCCGGCGGCCGTCGATCACCGTCTTGCCGCTGTAGTCGAGCTCCTCGAACTCGCTCCATTCGGTGGCGATGATGGCCGCGTCGCTGTCCAAGGCCTCTACAGCGCTATCCACGTAGCTTATCGATGGGAACAATGATCTGAAGTTGTCGGCCGCCAAAGGGTCGTAGGCGACCACCTCCGCCCCCTCCTCTATGAGACGGTCGATTATGGGTATGGCACAGCTTTCACGGATATCATCCGTGTCGGGCTTGAAAGCCAGCCCGAGGACGCCCACCCGCTTGCCGTTGAGATCGGGCAGATGCTCCTTGAGCAGCTCCACCGCCCGGAGCGGCTGCGACTCGTTGCCAGCAACCACCGCGCCCAATATCCCCTCCCTCAGTCCGCTGTCCCTCATCTGGGAGAGCAGCGCCCGCACGTCCTTGGGGAAGCAGGAGCCGCCGAATCCGATTCCGGAGCGGAAGAACTGGGGGTTGATTCGGTGGTCCAGCCCCACGCCCTCGAAGACCTTGGCGGTGTCCAGTCCGCGAAGCTTGCAGAGGTTGCCCACCTCGTTGGCGAAACCGATCTTCGTTGCAAGGAAGGCGTTGCTCACGTACTTGATCATCTCGGCGGTGCCGATGTCGGTAACCAGTACGGGGCATTCGAACCCTTCGTAGAGGCTCTCAAGCAGGCGTCGGGACATGGCGTCCTCCACGCCGAGGACGATCCGGTCGGGATGGAAGACGTCATGCACGGCGGAGCCCTCGCGCAGGAACTCGGGGTTGGAAGCGAGGCCGAAACCCTCGTGCATCCTCCTGCCCGAGGCCTCCTCGATAGCCCGGCCGATAACGTTCTCGGTGCTGCCGCTGAGCACGGTGCTCTTCACCACCACCACATGCCCCTCCTTGTCCTTGAGGGCGGAGCCGATGTCCCTGCTCGCCTGCTCCACGAAGGAGAGGTCTATGGAGCCGTCCTCGCGGGACGGCGTCCCTACGCAGATGAAGGTGACGTCGGTGCTCAGGACGGCGCCGCGGGTGTCGCCGGTGGCGCTGATGCGCTCCAGATTCCGCTGCAGCAGATCCTCCAGCCCCGGCTCGTAGATGGGGGACCTGCCCTCGCTGATGACGCTCACCTTGCGCGGGTCGTTGTCCACGAAAACCACCTCGTTTCCGAGCTCGGCGAAGCATACGCCGGTGATGGCCCCCACGTAACCTGTTCCCAATACTGAAATCCTCAAAGCGCCCACCGCGTACTAATCAACATCGAATACTGACCGCCTTATATTACGGTTGTGAATAATCCCTGCCATGGCTCTTATGGCTGGGATGAAGCGGCGCCGTTCGCGCGACATCAGTCCCATATCTCGCCCATGTTGACCTCTTCCACGATCGCCCCGGGGGAGAGCGCGGTGAGCATCAGCACCGTCTTGGCGATGTCCTCGGGCACGAGTATGTCCTGCGGCCGCAGCCCTTCGCGCTCTATGCGCTGGGATATCATGTCGGTGTAAACGTAGCCGGGATTGATGCAGCTGACCTTTATCCCCTGATCCTTGAGCTCCATCCCCAGCGTCTTGGAGAAGGCGCGGACCGCGAACTTGCTCATGGTGTAAGGCGCGCGGCCGGCGCTGCAATGGATCGCCCGCAGCGAGCCAATGTTCACTATCAGGCCCCCCTTCCTTCTCATGAGGGGTATGGCCGCTTTGCAGAAGTGCACCGTGCCCATCACGTTCACGTCGTAGACCCGTTGCAGATCGGCGGTGTCGAGGTCCTCGATTCGATCGAAGTGGCCGATGCCGGCGCAGTTCACCAGCACGTCCAGCTCCTCTAGCTCTCCCATGAAGGCGTCCACCGCCCCCTTGTCGGCCACGTCAAGCACCGCCGTGCTCACCCTGTGCACCCGATAGCCCTCGTCCTCGAGGGCGTCCGCAACCGCTTTGCCTATCCCCCGGCTGGCCCCGGTGACCACCGCTTGCCTCATGCTGCGGCGATTGTCTTGGCAGCGATAAAAAGGATGCGACAGCTCAATGTTGGCATCCTGGACAGAAATAGGAGGTCCTGCCGCCCACGGTGGCTATCTCCCAAGGGAGATGGCAACGGGGGCAGCTGCCGCCCCTGAAGCGCTCTCTGAGCATCATCCCCTCCGGGAGCCTCGAGAAGTCGGTGCCCGCGTCCAGCGAGGCGCGCAGCGCCCTGCCGATCCATCCATGGATGGTGGCCCTCTCCTCCTCACGCAGGGAGTCCGCCCGCCGTTGCGGCAGCACCTCCGCCTGGAAGAGCACCTCGTCGGCGTAGAGGTTGCCCACGCCCGACACCAGCGACTGGTCCATGAGCGCCGCCTTCACCGCCCGCCCTCCTCTGAGGCGGGGGAGGAACTCTTCGCTGCTGACGGAGAGGGCGTCCGGGCCCCGGCGGCGCGGCAGCAGGTAGTCCTCCGGCGAGCGCAGCACCCCGACGCCGCC